>JAGOLL010000118.1 GCA_017994055.1 Methanothrix sp. | reverse complement strand
CTACAACTAGAACAGATACTAAACAGATACTATCCTTCTCGGATTATAGAGCTTAATTTTATATTTTTCGACTATATTAAGCTAAATCTCTCTTATACAGTCATGCCGGACCGTTGCCATATGTCACAGTCTAGGAGATCCCTTACCAGGCCGGTCAATCTCATAGTCTGCCTGCCGTCTCCAGGCTTATGATTACACTCCAGCGCCGGACAAAGCTTCTCTGCTCTCCTCATGGCCCTGATGCACTCCTTACGCGATACATGCTCACCTGATCCGGCAAGCATGGTCCGGGCCTGGCTGCTATCTAGGGAGATCTCCTTTCGCCCTTCTGCCCTGGCCTGGATGTAATCAACAATTTTGATCGCCCTGGCCTGGATCTTTGAAACAACTTGCACTATCCGCCCTGCCTGCCCTGGTTGGGCCTTCATATGGGCCTTTAATCGGCTCAATAGCTGCCGGATGAAGGCATTTAACAGAAGCATCTTATCAATGGGTGATCTGGCAGCCATGAGGCTATCCGAGGCCCTGGCTGTCAATCTGGCGAGGTCTCTCCCTCGGAGAATGCCGGAGTCCTTGACCAATTCGACCATGCTGTTGTAGGTCTCCACCATCTCGGAAAGGAGGCCCTGGAGATCTGAGGCAGGTATTTCTAAAATCGATTCATCGGCTCCGGGCGAAGGCCCAAAAGCTTTTATTCTGGCATCAGCTAGTTTAGTCATACGCATACGCTCCTACAAACAATGACTCAGAGAGAAGCCAGGGCCTCACAAGGGTTTCCTTGGCTTTTCTTTGATAGTTCTTCCTTGATTATTCGTTTTGCTCCCTCTTCAAAGAGGTGAGACATGTTCCTGTATGCTCCAGATTCAACAATTTCTTTTGCCGCCTGATATGTATTTTCATCCACACTCAGGCCGAACTTTTTTGCTGGCATATGCCTATTTTTGCTGTTATGGAATAAAAACTTTCCGACCTAGTATAACCACCCGATACCCTTAAATAGTGGTCAAACCAAGTTATACTTTGGCGAGAACAAATGATGAACAAGACAGTTTTAGGCCCGGTCACTCAGGCCGGGGCAGAAAAGAGAATCCTGAGTGTAGAGAAGCCACAAACGCAATGTATCGAAGCCGTGAAGAGCCTGTTAGCCTGGCGTGGCCGGGCGAGTGATCCCCTGCCCTCATTCCTGGAAATGGGAGAAGGAGAGGCCCGGATGGTGCTGGTTCTCTCAAATAAGAAAGATTGCTTCTATGTGGTCACTGATCGCGAGTGCTCATGCCCGGCTCATAACTGGCATCCTAACCAGCGGTGCAAGCATCAGAGAAAGCACTTCGCAGAGCAGGCCATCCACAAGCAGAGCATGGCCGAAACACTGGAGCAGGCAGATAAGAACCTGCCCCGGATGCCCTACCAATATCAAAGGATGGTCCGGGCAGCCAGGGAGGAAGCCGAAGCCGATGGACTGCTTGAACTGGCAGATAGAAAGCCATTTCGGCCATTCATAGAAGACGATGGGAAGCCTACCAGGGCCGCGGGGGGGGCATAGATGGCCCGCTTCAAGCTGGAAGATGGGGCCATTGTGGACACCGACCGAGCAGCCCAAAGTTGGGATGAGGCCACAGAATGGGATGGCCGCAACCACATATCGAAGGCAACCGGCGATCAATTCACCCATGAAACTTTATACAAATCCGCAAAGGGCAGATACTACATAGTCCACTCCTCACAGTGGCAGGGCTCCAGGGATCATGCTGAGGAGATCCCCCCCAGAGACGCCGCCGCCTGGCTGCTCCAGAATGATCATGAATTGCCCGAGGATCTAGCTGAATATGAAGGGGATGTTATAGAATGATCCCCCTGCTTATTTTTGCCCTGGCCTTCATCACCCTGTCTCCTGCCTGTGACTGGCAGGAGATCGACCACGCTAGCATCCAGATAGACCGGACCGCGGGCGGGTACCGGGCGATATTCGACGGCGGGAATTGCACCTTCTTCGGAGAAGGCCCGGAGATGCTGCCCGCCCTGGATGCCCTCATGGCTACCCTGTGGTGCAAGTGGGCATATGACAGGGAGGTGGCATAGATGCCCGATCGCCTCACCCTTATTTTGGCTCTGCAATGGGTCAATACCGTGCTCTCTGCTGCCGTGCTCTACATCTTCTGGATAGGGGGGTGGTGGTGAGCATGGACTTGATTTTTTTCATGGAGAAGAGGCTTGCAGATTTTGAGAAACATGGAGATCGCGAGAGGGCAACCAAGCTGAAGAAGATAATCCGAGAGTACCGGGCGATGCTCGATCAGGAGCAGACCACCATCTCCTACCTCTGAGAGCGGCGATAGGCTGGCAGTCTGCTCCTTTACCGATTCTCACCCCCGAGAATAGATAGATTCAAGCTGCCCGCCCGCTAATGCCATGAAGGCAGGAGATAAAAGTGTCAATTGAAGCAGAAGCGATTAACGAGAGTGAACCCGCGGCGGTCCGTAAGGTGTACCTGATCCCATTTAGCCAGGCAATCAGAATCAAAGATATTCCCGAGGGCATTAATGGAGATGCCTATAGCATCGCTCTGTCATGGGATGGAGATGTGGAAGGTGAGCCTGCATGGTGCACCCATGAGACACTGGAAGGACTCAGAGCGCTTGGACTGGAGCCGGAGATAGAGGGAGAGAGGCGCATATTGCCTGTATTTCATGGCTCAATGCGATGGATAGAGACCGTGAACTATGAGGAGATCTTATCCTGCCTAGCCTACGCGAAATATGATGAGGATGTAAGCGGCATAGTCTATGTAGGCTGTAACTGTGAGCGGGATGTCTGGCAGAGGGGCCTTCCCGAGCTGAAGGATAGCTTCTTCTATTACAGCCAAAACGAGATGAGGCCCTATATCTGGCTGGCTGTGACTTCTGACTTGACCGCCCGGTTTGCATATTCTCTGTACCACCAAGACGATAATCTGGCGGCATGGCTGGAAGAGATCGGATATATTGACCTGGA
>JAGOLL010000004.1 GCA_017994055.1 Methanothrix sp. | reverse complement strand
AGAAAGAACTGGGCAGCCGGTCCGGAGATCCATGATTTTGAAAGAGAACTGGCCGATTATGTTGGATCAAATTATGCTGTCGCATTCAACTCCGGAACTTCAGCCCTCTTTGCAGCAATGATTGCCTATGGACTGGAAAATGGAGATGAGGTAATAGTGCCCTCCTTTACATTCATCGCCACAGCCAACGCACCATTATTTGTGGGAGCCAGGCCGGTCTTTGCCGAGATAGAAGAGCAGAGCTATGGACTGGACCCGGAAGATGTCTTGGAAAGGATAAATCCCCGCACCAAGGCCATAATGCCTATACACTACGGTGGTTGTCCATGCCGAATAAAGGAACTGAGGGAGATCGCTGAGGATCACGATCTCATATTAATAGAGGATGCTGCCGAGGCTCTAGGAGCGAGAGTCGGCAGCAAGAGGGTGGGCAGCTTCGGGGATTCGAGCATATTGAGCTTCTGTCAGAATAAGATCATCACAACCGGTGAAGGTGGCGCTGTAGTCACCAATTCAAAGACCATCTTTGAGAAGCTTTCCCTCATCTGCTCTCAGGGAAGGCTGGAGAATTCAGCTTATTTCGATTCCACCGAATCAGGTGATTACATCGATCTCGGATATAACTTCAGGATGCCGAGCATGGCAGCAGCCTTAGGAATATCTCAGCTTCATAAGGCAGACAAGATAGCAGAATGGAGGAGGGCAAAGGCATCTTATATGAGGGCCAGGCTCTCCGATATTGAAGAAATTGAAGTCTTTAAGGAGCCGGAGGGAGACTTCCACGTCTATCAGATGTTTACCATAAGGATCATGGGCGGCAGAAGCAGGAGAGATGCTCTGATGAGTTATCTTATGTCGGAAGGCATAATGACCAAGGTCTATTTCCCGCCGGTTCATCTGACCAAATTCTATAAATCTCTAGGTTTCAATGAAGGAGATCTGCCCAGGACGGAAGAGATATCCTCACAGGTTTTATCATTGCCTATTTTTCCATCCCTGACCGAGGAAAGAATGGACTATATAGTTGAGAAGATTCAGGAATTTTTCGAGGCAGAGTGATGATCCCCCAAATTAAGGGAAAGACGGCCATGGTAACTGGCGGGACGGGCTCCATAGGCAGCGAGATTGTGAGACAGCTCTTATCTGGTGGGGCAGAGAAGGTTGTGGTCTTCAGCAGGGATGAGATCAAGCACTTCATGCTCAAGAAGAGGATCATAGATGAGCGGCTGGAGACTGTTGTAGGAGATGTGAGAGATTATAGCAGTATCAAGAGGGCTTTTGACGCTAATGATTTTGACATTATTTACCATGCCGCAGCCATGAAGCATGTTGTAGTCTGCGATAAGTTTCCCCTGGAATGCTCCCGGACCAATATCCTTGGCACTCAGAATGTGGTGGACCTGGCCCGTTCCAGAGGTGTTGCGGGATTGATCGCCATAAGCACGGATAAGGCCGCCGCTCCGGTCAATGTGATGGGCGCGAGCAAGCTCATATCCGAGGCCATTGCGCTGAATTCTGACTACACCTGTGTGCGCTTCGGCAATGTGGCCAGCTCCAGGGGCTCAGTTATACCCGTGTTCGTCGATAATCTCATGAACGGCAATCCCATAAGCATCACCGATCCCGAGGCGACCCGATTCATAATCGGCATTCCTGATGCCGTCCGGCTGGTTATGGAGGCCACAGAGATTGCCCGGGGCGGAGAGGTATTCATACTGAAGATGAAGGCTTTCCGATTGGGTGACCTTCTGGATGTGATACTGGATGCCTGCCAGGAGACGGGCATCATGCGAGGCAGAGCGGATATCAGGGAGACAGGACTTATCGCTGGGGAGAAGCTCCATGAAGACCTTATAAGCCCTACTGAAGCTGGATCGCTTTATGATCTGGGCGATAAATATGTGATTTTGAGATCGGCTGATAGAGGCTCTTTGTATCCGGGCATAGTCCGGGCGGATCTTTTAAGGTATACATCGGCAGATGTGAGTCTGGCGTCCCGGTCGTATCTGAAGGAGATGGTGATGCATTACATCAGCAGCATCCAAGGATCTCATGGGTGTTCTTAGTGCAATCCGCGGTGAGATTCTTTTATAACTAGCAATAGTTTAATTGCTCGTTATAATCATAGAAGCCTCTTCCGCTCTTCTTTCCGAGATATCCTTTTCTAACGAGTTCATTTAGAATGTTGGTCGAATGAGACATAATATTTTCCGAATCACAGTTTAAATTTTCTATTATTTCTTTGCAAAGATCGAGCCCTATCAAGTCAGCCAATTCGAAAGGCCCCATGGGATGATTAGCACCTAACTTCATGGCCTTATCGATTTCTTCAACACTTGATGTCCCTTTTTCCAGCATCCAGCAAGCCTCATTTATAAGGGTGAAGAGAAGCCTATTCACTACGAATCCAGGAGTATCTTTTGCCAAGATAGATACTTTGCCGAGTTTTTTTGCAATATCGGCACATTTGCTCAGCGTATCATCCGATGTCTTATCCCCTTTAATTATTTCTATCAGCTGCATCCTTGTTATGGGATTAAAAAAATGCAAACCGACTACCCTTTCTGGATACCTCAATCCATCGGATATCTTTGATATTGAGAGAGATGATGTGTTTGTTGCCAGCACAACGTCTGGATCACAGACGGAATCAAGAATTCGAAATATATTTCTCTTTACTTTGAGGTCTTCGACAACAGATTCAATTATGAAATCAGCTTTAGCAAGTGATATGTAGTCCGTGGTTGTAGTCATTTTTTCAAGCAATAATTGTGATTCTTCAATATTTAGACTCTTGTAAAGGTTCCGAGAAAGCTTATCTAATGTATTCTCTAGGGCACCCCTACTTCGGCTCTTTAAGATAATCGAGTTGCCCGTTCGTAAGGCCACTTCTGCAATCCCTCTGCCGGTAATGCCGGTTCCAATTATTCCAATTGTGCACTTATCGTATTTTTCAGATTCAAGATGGATTTTGTCCCCGATTTCGTGATTCTGAAATGTCTTCTTGAATTTATAAGAGCCATCGGGTCCCCGTAATAACATTACATAATAAGGAACAATAGGGTGATCCTCAGTAGGAATCGAAACCTGGACCATATCATCTATTACATGTTCACTTGTATCGATCTTTTCAACTTTGCCATCACAAAAGATGCAATTAGAGACGGGATAATCCCATTCTCTGCCACATCTCGCGCAATAGTAATTCATGAGCCTCCCGCCAGTATGTGTACAACAGCAGTTCCACCCACACCACCTATATTATGGGCAAGTCCGATTTTGGCTCTGGAAATCTGTCTCTCTCCGGCCTCATGTCTCAGTTGCTTCACAATCTCACAAATCTGGGCTATCCCTGTTGCTCCAAAAGGATGCCCATCAGCCAATAATCCACCATCTGTGTTAATAGGTAGACTCCCATGCAAAGACGTCTCGCCCTCTCTGACAAGTTCAATGGCCTCACCTCTTCCACAAAAGCCCAAATCCTCCATGGCGATTAGCTCGCCAATGGTGAAGCAGTCATGTACTTCTGCCAAATCTATATCCTTTGGAGAGATTCCAGCCATGCTGAATGCGGTCTTAGCCGCCAGTCTGGCTGCCTTGAAAGCTGCAAATTCCTTTCTCTGAGATAAGGAAATGGCATCAGTTTTAGCACCATAGCCTATGATCTCAACATCGCGATGTGATTTCTTTTCGTTAGAGAGAATGATAGATGCGGCACCATCTGATATGGGACTGCAATCGTATAGCTTAAGCGGAGAACACACCATTGGCGCAGCATTTATGATATCCATATCTATAATTTTTTTGGAGAAATGAGCTAATTGATTAAGGGCTGCATTCGAATAATTCTTTAAGGAAATAAGAGCAAGGTCTTTTCTCGTTCCTCCATAAGTGCGGAAATAGTTTGAAGCTGCAATTGCATATTGAGCTGGGAATATCAAACCTTCCTGCTGGTCTCGAAGCTGGTCTCCTGCCATAGATATATATTTATGAATCCGCTTATTGAATGACACATTCAGTTTCTCTCCACCTATAACCATAATATTATCAAATTCATGAAGTAAAGAAAGTGCTTGATAGATGGCCATTCCTCCTGAGGAACATGCTGCTTCAACTCTAAATGAAGGCAGATTTGTCCCAGGCAGTAAGCTGGATATCAATGACCCTAAATGGAGCTGACTTTGGGTGCTTCCCGCCAAGAAGTTGGAGACTACTACGGCGTCTATTTTATCGAGGCTCAAAGTACTATCTCTAACGCATTTATACATGGCCTCGTAAAGCAGCTCCGGCAGCGACTTATCTAAGACCCCAAATTTTGTTCTCCCTATTCCTGTAATATACATTCATTCCTCATGCATCATAAACAGCAGTTTGCTGGGAAATGCTCATCTAAGTTTTCTAGCTGGAATTCCTGCTACAGTGATATTAGAGTCGATAATATCTTTAACCACGCAAGATTGTGCTCCAGTCTGAACATCCGGAGCTATATTGATCTTTTCCCGAATCACAGTCCCAGTTCCCAGCATTACTCCTTTTCCAAGCGTTACATTACCTGAAATGCAGCATCCTGGATTGCATGTCACATAGTCCCCTAATATTGCATCGTGACCAACGGTGCAATTGAGATTGAGAAGCACGTAATTTCCTATATTAACATTGGTCGTAATTACGCAACCAGGAGATATTATGCTTCCCATGCCAATCTCACAGTCATCTCCTTGCACCAGAGCACGTGGATGAATAACAGCAGGTGCTGGAACTAATCCGCACGCCAGGGCTTTCTGAACAAGGATTCTCTTTATTTTAGGACTGCCTACACCTATAACAAATTCTTTGAATTTTTCGCATGGCTTATCTAACCCATTGACAGGCACGCAATCAAAATCCCAATTTTTTATAACAGGAATTATCTGCCCATTAATTGCAATTTCCTTGGTTTCTTTTACATCATTAGCGAAAACCATTCTTGCTTGTGGAATACTATCTTTAATATGCCAATACATTTCCCGGGCGAATCCACCTGCACCAAGGATAACAATGTTTCTGCTCATATCGCACACAGCCCCTTATTGCCCACCTCTAACCATGCATGAACAGCTCTATGACAATCATATATAACTTGCCCTCTCCATGAAAACCCTACCTTTAATTGTTCAGGGTTTTATTAATCCTTATATCTAGAAACCAGATAGGAAGAGCTTGCTCATTCAATTCCAAGCAGAATTCACAATTGCTAAGGATCTAATTATATTTTTTATTCTTTTTTCTAAATAAATTGAATTGGACGCTCGAAGATTTTCCTAGGACCTTAGCCAGTAAAAAATTATATTAAATTATTTGCTATATATCTCCAATACATCTATGTAATTTTTAGATAATTCTCGCCAATCGTACTTCTCCGCTATGGACCTGAAATGCTTATCATCCAGTCCTGCTGCCATGATTCTTTCCGCCTGCTTGACAAAGCTGTCCACATCATCATAATAGTAAATCTCATCCCCCAGCAGCCTCTCCAGAGAGACCATGCGGCTGGAGAGCACCGGCCGGCCGCAGGAAAGGTAGTTGAAGACCTTGCCCCCGGCGGCATACTCGTTCTTCTTCATCATCTTCAGGGGATTGAGGCCAATGTCCATGGCGGAGATATATCGCGACAGATCCTGATACTTCACCGCTCCGGTGAAGACAACCCTATCTATCACCCCAAGCTCTTCCGCCATTTTCTTTATCTTGTCCCCATAATCGGTAAAAAGCCCCGGCCCCACCACCAGAAGGCTGGCATCGATCTTGGGCAGGGCTGAGACGACGCTCTCCAGGTCTACCCAGTGCTCCAGCGACCCCACATAGCCCAAAACCGGGCCCGAGAGGCCCAGCTCGCTCTTGGCCTCCTCCTTGGGCAGCGGCTGAAGAGCCTGTGTATCCACCCCGTTGGCGATTACGGTTACCTCTCTGACACCCAGATCATGAAGGAAATCGGACAGCTCTTTGGTGACGGTGATCACCGATCGGGCCTGCCGGAGGTTGTACCTGGTTATTCTTCTTACCACCTGCTTGACCACCTCCCCCAGAGCCGATCCCGGATAATAGACCGATGCCGACTCCTCCAGATGGTCCAGATAATCGAATACCACAGGCGCGCCTGCGAAGTTGGCGGCAAAGGAGGGCAGGATATTGGCGGAGAGGATGACATCGATCTTCAGGCGGCGGACAATTCTCCTGATCTTCCACAGGTGATAGGGAAAGTTGAGGATATAATACAAGGATGGGTCCTCAGCTTTTATCCAGTCCGCCGGCAGGAGAGTGCATCCGGTCTGCCTCGGCTCGAGGCCTGAAAACCTCTTCAGGCCGAAGTGCAGGACATAAACCTCATGCTCCTCGGCCAGAATATCGAAGATGAAATTGAGCCTATTGGGGACCGGATGCCTGATCCAGTCCGTGGTTGGAATCACCAATATCCTCATTTAATCCTCCGCCCTGTTCCTTTTTCTGCCTCAACTCCTGTTCTGCTCCTATAAAAGAGTCGGCATTTTCCGGCCATCGAGATTATCTCCCCTCCCATCTGAGCTTGGATGCAAAGTCCAGGATATAAAATCGAACCGGAAAAAGGTCCTTTTAATCCTTCGAGTCCAAAATCCTTTAGCCCGCCCGAGTCACGAGTGCCGGATCTGCATCTCCTTAGCTCTGTTTTTGATGCGATTTATGCATGCGATAAACCATCCTTGCCATTAACTATGATCTTGAGACCGCAGCAAATTTCACAATTCATATGAAGGTCGCATACTTATTCCCAAATATGCTTATAGCTTAGGCTTTGTCCTCGCCTTATGGTGATTTCATTTGCTCTCATATCGTTTGCCGCTGTTATGCCTATTGATCTGCTCTATACTGGCCGGTCCTGCCTGCGCCCAGGAGGCCATCAGTGCTGCCGACAATGCCTGGGTGCTCATCAGCGCCGCCCTGGTCTTGATCATGATCCCCGGCGTGGGCCTATTCTACGGAGGCATGGTGCGAAAGAAGAACGCCATATCCACCATCATATTCAGCTTTGCCATAATGGGAATCATCAGCCTGCAGTGGATACTCTGCGGCTACAGTCTGGCCTTCGGCCATGATATAGGAGGACTTATCGGCGGCCTGGACTTTCTGGGACTGTCCGGTGTGGGCTTGGAGGCCAAAGAGGGGCTGAGCATCCCTGCTCTCACCTTCATGATCTTTCAGGCCATGTTCGCCATCATCACCGTCTCTCTGATCACCGGCAGCTATGTGGAGCGGATCAAGTTCAGCTCATTTCTGGTCTTCTCCCTGGCCTGGGCCACATTGGTCTATGATCCCGTGGCCCACTGGGTCTGGGGTGGGGGCTGGCTGGCCCAGATGGGTGTCCTGGACTTTGCCGGGGGCATTGTGGTGCACATCACCGCCGGTGTCTCCGCCCTGGCCATGGCCCTGGTCATCGGAGCCCGGCGGGGATTTGGAACCGATCCCATGGAGCCCCATAACATCCCCACCACGGTCATGGGCGCGGCCCTGCTCTGGTTCGGCTGGTTTGGATTCAATGCCGGATCGGCCCTTGCTGCGGACGGCATAGCTGCCAATGCCTTTGTGACCACCAACACCTCCGCAGCGGCAGCAGCCACCACCTGGATGCTCCTCTCCTGGCGACAGAGAGCGCCTTCTGCTCTGGGCATAGTAACAGGCGCTGTGGCCGGCCTGGCAGCCATAACCCCGGCCGCCGGATTTGTGACCCCCCTGGCTGCGGTGCCCATTGGAGTTGTGGCCGCCATCGCCGGATACTATGCCATCATCCTCATTCGGGGCAGCGGAAGGGTGGATGACTCTCTCGACGTGCTGGCCTGCCACGGCATAGGCAGCACCTGGGGTGTTCTGGCTACGGGCGTCTTCGCCAGCATAGGGGCAGCCGGCCTTCTGGCCGGAAACAGCCAGCAGCTGATGATTCAGCTTCTGGCCGTGGCTGTGACCTGGGCCTACTCCTTTGCCGTCACCTTCGGCCTGGCCAGGATCATTGATGCATTGATGGGACTGCGGGTCAAAGACGAAGAGGAAGCCGTAGGACTGGATATCAGCCAGCATGGCGAAGGCGCTTACATGTGAGGTGGCAAAAATGAAGAAGATCGAAGCCATAATCCGTCCGGAGAAGATATACCTGCTGCGGGCCAAGTTGGATGCCAAGGGCTTTTCGGGAATGACTGTGAGCGAGGTCAAGGGCCGGGGCAGGCAGAAGGGCATCGCTCTGCAGTGGAGGGCGGGAGACTATCGGGTCGAGTTCCTCCAGAAGATGAAGCTGGAGATGGTGGTGGAGGACAAGGATGTAGAGGCGGTGATAGACCTCATCTGCGACTATGCCCAGACAGGAGAGGCAGGGGATGGAAAGATCTTCGTCTGCCCGGTGGAGGAGGTGGTTCGGGTCAGGACCAGGGAGAGGGGCAGTGGAGCGGTTTGAAAATTAGTTAAAAAATATTTATTATTTTCTTCCTTTATTGTATCAGCTTTTCGACATCTTTGCATCCCTGGCAAAGACCGACATAAGTCGTCATGAACTGGTAGAGTCGGACCACTCCGACTTGGATTCGATCGAAAACCGGATCAGGCGGAAGCCCAACCGCCATGAGGACCAACCGGACCGTAATTCTCTGATGGCGAATTCTCCTTTAATCCTCCGCCGATGGCTGGCCATCCGCCAGGATGCCATTAAGATCAATATCCCGGCGCTGCTCTTGATTGCTGAAGGTGAGCCGCTTAACAGGTCCGGAGTTTATAATCCGGTGAATGAGGCAGCCAGGCGGGCCGTCCTGCATGTCGTCGAAGATGCCTTCGCTCTCTTTGCTCATGCTTGTGCCTCCTCTCCTCATTCATCCGGAGCATCACTTCTTGGCCGCAATTATGTAAACCAGATCCATGTACTTTCCTGCTCCTCCCTCCATGGCTTTCCGGTCGCCGATGGCATATTCATTATCGCATGCCAGCCAATCGTTCCAGCACTCTGAATAGCATTCCAGCTCCCCCACAGCCAAAAGCTCCATTCGCAGCGACTTCGACAATAGATCTCTCCACCATCCGGGACTGCGGAGGGTCTCAATGGCCTCTGCATTCCATGAAAGGAGCATCTCCGGAGGGATATTATCATGGATATCTTTTACCAGGCCAGGCACCACGATTGCCAGCTTGCCTCCCGTCTTCAATAGCGGCGCCATTTTTTCATCCACAAAGCCCTCCTCTCTGCCGAAGTATTGGTAGGAATCGATGCTTATGATGGCATCAAAATATTCATCTGCATAGGGCAGATCTGCCACATCGGCATGGATCGGAATGATCTTCTTATCCAAGCCTGCCTCTTTGAAGCGAGCATAATTTTCAGAGGCCGCAATCCACAGGTCGGTAGCAAACACCTGCACGCCGAACTCTTTGGCCAGAAATATGGACGTAAGACCTCTGCCGCAGCCCAGATCCAGGACACGCATTTCGGGCTTCAGTTCGAGCATCCCCGGCAGCTGGGTCAATTCCTCCAGGATCTTCATGGCATTGGGGCCCATCATATTGTCCAGCAGAAACTGTCTGTCGTATGTCTGTGATTTAGTGTATTCCATTTCTAATTCTCCCTGTCAATCTCTTTAGCTCTCTATCCTTTTTCAGTATTATCGTCTCTTCAGGCATGCCGTACTGGATATAAAAGCACTTTTCGCATTAATTGGGATTATCGGGAAAGTCAGAGGTGAGATCGATGGCAATATCGCACAACGCTTTCAATCTCGGAGAGCACTATATCTCGGCAGGTACGACTCCGGCGAGAGGAGAAAGGCCCTGCAAAAGGAGGGCCTGGAGCTGGACTCGCAGTCCAGGGCAGCCATAAAGGCAGCCGCCCTCCTGCCCCAGCCGGCCCCAAAGCAAGGGTGCATCAGGAGGAGGCGAACCGGCTCCGGGCGGAGGCTGAGGCCCTCAAGGGCCAGGCCCGGCAGGAGGATCTTTCCATCTGGACCATAGAGAAAGTCAAGAGGACCAAGAAGGGCAGCCGGACTTGCTATTATTGGATGGCCACCTGGGGGAGGGAAGACGTACCAGAAATGTGCATCTGGGGAGCTGTGCCAGTATGGATGCAGATGCAGCCCTGCAGAGGGCCAAAGCCATAAAGGCCGAGGCCTTGGGGATGAGGATTTGAATGTCTAAGCAAATCCAAAACCAAAGGATGGAAAAGGAAATATTCGATAAAAGCCGAATAGACATGAGTGTGATTAAAATGAAAGGAATGATTTTGCCGATTTGCCTGCTCCTTCTGGCAGGACTGGCTTGTGGAATGTCCTCAGAACAGCAAGTCATGCTAGACGGCATGAATCTTAGCTACGAGCTGGGGATGGCTTATGACAAGGCTATACAAGGGCAGAATGTGGCTGAGTACAATGCACTGGTAGATGAATATAATGCATTTATTCTGCTGAATTTTGGCGAGAATACAAGTCTAACCAAAGCTAAGCTAGATGAATCAGCAATTCGGGGCACATCCACCCTCCTCGGATCAAATACGGGATATATGACAGAGCAATTCAATGCCAGTAGCGACCTCTCCAAGTTTGGAAAGCAGGACGTTTATGTTTCAAGTAGGGAACCAATAAGCGAGAATGCTATTGCCAGGCTACAGCAAGAGATCTTTCTGGACACTTTGTGAAGCCTGCCATAGTCTTTCGTGGATACTGAATCTATCTTTTTTTCTCAGCTTAACATCAATGGAGCTACAGCTCATGAATAGCCGCCAATATATCCGCCGTATCATAATAATGCCAGTTCCTCACTATCTTGTCTTTTTGGAGCTTAAACACCATCACCCAATAGTGTTCAAAACTCCGTCCGCTGGATCTTACATTAAACCGATTTCTCCCCTCGACTATAACCCGATCTTCATTGGCTGTTATCTCCATTGGCTCCATCCTTTCAATGGCAACGACTTCTGAGAGTTCTTTGAAGAATGCGGCTATTTCTTCGCGGCTATGACGCGGTTTAGACCATGAGATTTCGGCGGATTTTGTCCGAGTAACCGGCGATCGGAAATCTACATTCTCTGCATATGACTCCAGAGCAGCTTTAAGGTCGCCTTGTCCAAGCGCCGCGAACATCTGCTGCACTACTTTCACATTATTCTGAGCGTTCATAGCTTTATCATAACATAACAAATGGACTTATAATTTACTGGATGCATGCAGGTACACTTGGGCGAGATTGAGAAGGCGAACGATGGAGCGGAAAATCCCATCTTCCTATATATATTGGAAGATTCCCCTCATCCCGGACCAGGCTAAATATGAATTGCAGTCGCAGCATCCAAGTGTCAGGGATTCTCGTAACCGTGTGAACCGATATTCAATATGCTACCTTAGTTTTCTCTTCCTATATACAATTTTTATATTTTTATTTACTGAGTTACAGTCAAGAAATATGCCCTATTAGAGGGTTTCAAGCTAAAAGGAATATTATCTGGCATAATCAGAGTATAATCAGAATAACTGAGCATTGATCAAATCATTTGCAGGGAGGCCATCCATATCTTGAAAGCGCCCTAGCCATGGAGGGCCAAATCATGAATCACCATCTAGCGTACCGAAAAGTTAAAGAGACAACTCGAAAAATGATGGCATCATTAGAGGCAGTCGCTAAATGGATTCCAACAACAAACGCAAAAGGCCAATGAACCACAATTATCTTAAGTGCTACTGGCTATTTGTACTTTTAGCTGCATTAATCTTGGCTGAAACGATTACACAGGCTGATGGGCAACAAGTTCTTTTTGAGCTTGTAACACTAAAGCCTGCATATGATGAGACTTTTGCAAACGATATCCAACACATCTTAGAGAGCTATCATTGGTCGAATCCATACACAACAGGCAATTTCTCCTGCACTGACACCTCGATGTACATAGTGCTGCTATTAGAGCGATACGGATATCGGGCATCATGCATGACCGACTGGGGTCCAGATAACCGATCTTTGAACGATGATCCTGTGGGACATATGTGGGTTGCAGTTAATAACCCCAGACACAATGAATCATGGATATTCATAGACGGGAATGGCGGATTTTACCCTGACAAAAAGCCATTACCAAACTCAATTGGACAAATTATATACGGTGATATATATCGTACTGGTTACATAATATCTAATCCACTAGAATACCTTGCGAAATACGACTCGAATCCAAGACAATCGTGGAGACAACAATATAGTTTGAATGATTCCAATGCGCCAAAACCTAATACACCTTAAGCTCAAAGATTTTGGTGATCACTTTAATCACCTGGGCTTTAACCTGCCTGCTCTAGTTAGCCTCTAAATTTCATTTCAAAATAATATGTGGTTACAGGCCGGAAAGCCATAACGACCTACAGGTTGCGAAGATGGATCGCCAGCTCATCAGCATCCTTTAAGCGGGTTATCCGGCCTTCCTTGAAATCCTGGAGACCTTTGATTATGCCCTCGGCAAAGCTATCCGCTTTGGATGGTTCAGGTTCCTCATCCTGGATAGCCACATTCTCACTTGCACCGGCCATGATAGCTACTTCTCACTGATGAGCTATATGTATTGGGAAGATGCGCGGATATATCGCGCTCCCGCAGAGTCCGCTATCTCCTCCCGCCTGGCCAGCATAACTGCATACAGATGCATGCATCTCATCTACTACCTTTTTATTATGCAGACTGGACCCTCTTGATTCATTCCCGCAGCAGCTTCTGTGCATCCTCGTGCATGCTGGCCAGCTTCTTGGTGATGTGGTGCAGCGGCCCGTACTCCTGCTCCGCCAGGCCCTTGATCCGCCATATCTCGGATAGGAGCCTGCCGATCTCCTTGATGACGTACCTGCGATTCTGCTCGGTCATGATCCCCTCGGCTCGCCAGGTTTCAGCTTCTGATACAGCCTCTCTCTGTACTCGTTCGCTAGCTCCGAAATCTTGTCTGCAATGGGCACCTTCATACTGAATTCCTCTTCCTGCCTGCCTATGCCCTCTTCGATATATGTTATCCAGATCTTTTGCTCCAGCTCGCCAGCCTTGCGATACTGCCTTTCAATCTCCTCATAAACGGCATCGAAATCGAGGCCCGCTCCCATCAGAGAGGCGCAATCGTCGGCGTCACCGTCCCGATTGGCAATCAGCTTCATGATGAGGATATCTTCACGCGAGGCATCTTTCACCACCAGATCTCCAAAGGTCCTGGATAAAATGGATCGCTGCCACATGGGCTCGCTCAGCTCGAAGTCGTAAGAGATCCTGCCCGCGAAGACATCCAAATTTCGCATGCCCTTCACAGCCAGCCTGGTGACCCCCAGCCGGGCATGTCTCTCCTCCGGGCCGACCAACTCGAAACCCAGGCTTTTGGCGGATTGGAGCAGAGTCTCCTTGTCGTTCTTGTTTTTGCAGACCACATCGATGTCCTTGGTGGAGTCCTTAAGTCCCTGCTCCAGCAGCACAGCCCCGCCTATGAGCAGAACCTGAACCTTTCGATCAAGGACCTGGCCGAGGAGCTCGAAGAGTTCATTGACCTCCTCCTTACGGGTTATCCGGTCATAGCTCAATTCCATACATCTCCGTCCTATCCTCGACATCCTCCAGAGATGGATAGCCTTTGACCTTTTCTCCCTGCAAGACAGCCTCTATGTCCTTCATCATTGGGTGCAGCACGCTTCGCAGTTTATCCCTGTTCCTCAAATAGAATAATATGCAAAAGAGCTTTTGAGAACGGTCTTCTGCCGAGTCCAGGGAGTGAATGAAAATCTCCTCTATAGACAGCTCTCTTTTGGGCAGGGTGTAGTAGTTGTCCCGCAAGCCCAGCTCAATCCCATAGTCCATGTAGGAACTGAAGGATGTGAAGGTGGCATCCTGCACTCGAAGGCTTTTGAAGAGGACGCCGTCTTTGTAAATCTTTATGAGCAGGGCGTCTCTGGGAACAAGGCGGGCCTTATCGTACTCTTGCAGAACAGAGACGAAGTCCTTAAGAGCGCCCCAGTAGACATAGTTGAAAGAGTACAGAGAGCCTTTTCCTTTATTGGTGGTAACAACTACGCCCAAGCGGGCGAGGTCGTGCAGATAGTAGTACACGGTCTTGAGGGGGATCTCGGCCTGTTCATGAAGTTCTTTCGCGCTCTTTGCACTTTGGTTCATCCAGGAGAGAAGCTCTATCCGTCCGTCGGCCAGAAGAAGCAGGAAGGGAGAGGCTCGGTGGGCATAATAGAGCCTCTTGAAGCTATCCGCTGGAGGGGCTTTGGCCAGGACTATACTTGAATCCACTCGGTCTACAAGTCCTTTATCCCTGAGATTGGTGATTATTCGGGACACGGACCCGCGCTGCAAGCCGAGGAGGTTGGTGATATCCCGGGGGAGGAGAATTCTCTCTGAACTGGTTATCAGGAGCAGAGCTTTAATTTCATTCTGGCTCAAACGCATTTGGTCTAAGCTTGCGTGGATAGTATATATACATTTCACTCTCTATTAGAAATAGCGTGCAAAATCTCTGTCTTCCTCAGAACTCGAATCTGAAAGCCAGGGTATTGGTGACCCTCTGCGCTCCAGATGTAATAAAAATTATTTAAATAATAATTTTCTTTTCAAGAAAATAGTTTATTGCTGGTTACAGGCTGGAAAGCCATAACGATCTACAGGTTGCGGAGATGATCGGCCAGCTCATCAGCATCCTTGAAGCGGGTTATCCGGCCTTCCTTGAAGTCCTGGAGACCTTTGATTATGCCCTCGGCAAAGCTATCCTCTTGAGATGGTTCGGGATTCTCATCCTGGATAGCCACATTCTCACTTGTACCGGCCATGAATAGATACTCCTCACTAATCGGCTATAAGGATTGCGAAAAGGCGGGCAGCTATACCGCGCCCCCTCGGAGTTCGTGATCTCTTCCGGCCTGGCCGCAGAACTGGCCTGCAGATACTATATCTCATCTACTGCACTTATTTATTCGCAGACTGGGTCTCTTGAGTCATTCCCGCAGTAGCTTCTGTGCATCCTCATGCATGCTGGCCAGCTTCTTGGCGATGGGGTGCTCTAGCTCGTACTCCTGCTCCGCCAGCCCCTTGACCCGCCAGATCTCGGAGAGGAGCTTGCCGATCTCCTTGGTGACGTACCTGCGATTCTGCTCGGTCATGGTTTATGCGGCTCTGTATTCTTGATGGCCTTCCATTCATTCTCCTTTAAAATGCTTAAGCTTGCGCTCCACGAAGGGCGGCAGGCCAGACCTCGGCTGCGCCAGCCCTCTATCACTATCCGCTCATGATTGCTCAGTGCCAATAGCCATTCCTTCAATTATCCGCGTCAATTAGTGCCTTCTCTATAAAAGGCAGGATCTGTGGAAACTCATCTGTCACCGTATGCCAGACGATCTCCAAATCAACAGTGAAGTAGCCATGGACAAGCCTATCCCTCATTCCAGCCATATCCCTCCAGGGGATCTCCTGGTATTTTGTCTTGAATGAGTCAGGAATGTGCTTTGTGGCCTCGCCCACAACCTCGATGCATTTTGTTACGGCGATAACGGTCTTTGGATCGTTTGCGAATTCATCGAAATCCATATCCTCTGTGAACTGCAAAGCAAAATTCATGTACCTGGCTAAGTCCTCTACGTACTCCCAGCAGTCCCTACCGGTCATATGTAGACGACCTCACTTAAAATGTTCTTCTTGATTCTGGGCTTAAGAGCGCTTTTCGTAACCAGATCCACCTTCTCGCCCAACTCATCAGAGAGGTAGTTTTGCAGGCCGACGAACTTGATGAGGCCGACGGGCCTCTCCAGTTCCACCAGGATGTCGAGGTCACTGGTATCCTTCTCCTCGCCCCGGACAAAGGATCCGAAGATGCCGATCTCTTTAACTTTGAATTTCTCCCTGAGGATTGGCTTTTTCTGCCTCAGGATCTCCTGGATCTCTTCAAGTCTTTTCATGGTCATACCGCATTTTTCATAATTTTGGCGTTCCTGGCGTAAATCAATTTGCGTCCTTGGGGAGATCTTCTCGGCGAAGATGTCCAGGTTGCGCCTGCCCTTGACCGCCAGCGGTTGGCACCCGCCTTTCATGTCTCTTCTCTGAGCTGACGATCTTAAAGCCCAGGGCTCTGCAAGCGGCACGCAGCCTTTTCCTGTCCTCCTCATTCCAGCAAACTAAGTAGATGTCCTTGATGGCATCCTTCAGTCCCAGCTCCAGCATTTAACAGCTCCGCCTATAAGCAGGGCATCGATCCTCTGTTCCAGAACCCGTCGAGCAGATCGAGCAGCTCGTTCACCTCCTCTCGTCGGGAGATCTTGTTAGAGCTTGATATCATAGAGATCCGTCCTGTCCATGATGTCTTCCAGGGTGGGATAGCCTTTGCTCCTCTCCCCTTGCAGCACCGCCCAGTTCTCTTCATCCGAAGTCGCACTTCCCTGCCCGGAGGCCTTCCGCCTTGACTGAATCCGCCCGCTGGGGGGCGGACAATCCTCATCCGATCTTTGGGAGGAAGACAGAGCTGGTCTGAGAGAGCAAACATGACGAGCATGGACCGCGCTGCCCGGTGGACATCGCCGTCTGGTGATAGCATGGGAATAGTAGCGGGATAAAGATACGCATGGACCGGTGCAGAAATGTGACCAAAAGACTTTTCGTTAGACACTCAAATCATGAAAGGAGATTAGGGGAGATTTAATGAGATCAATAGCGATAGTGGCATTCCTGGCGATGATGATAACGCCATGCATCGCAGAACCAGATAGTATCACGACCGGGCCTTACAAAGTTTCTTTTGATTTAGGTTTGCCCAATGACGTATATAATATCACCGTAGCAGATCCCCAGACAGAAGAATCACTATCCGGTGAGATAAAAACTGTGTATTCAGTGGATCTGACGAATAAGACTGGGTTTTTTAGGAAGGCTGGCATAATTTTGGAATCTCATGATACTGAACAGGTCATACCTACACAAGACGAACTTGTTCTGATGATGAAAATTGCGTTTTCAGATGACGAGCACATGTACAATACCGAGGTTGCCGGAAGAAGAATAGATGGCCATGACGGTGCGATCGGTTCTGGAACTTTGAAAGAGGTGGGTTCAGGTCAGGAAGTTGATAATTATCTCGTTAGCTATTATCCATCCTCTACAACTAAAGTTACGATAATATCATCTTATCCATGGGAGGAAGGCACCCTACAGCTTCTCAAGACCATTCACATAGAGGAAGCAGCACGAGGTGGAAATTAGATGAGACCAAAGGCAATTATAGCATTTCTAACGCTGCTGACAGTGCCCTGCATCGCAGAACCAGATAGTGTCACGATTGGGCCTTATAACATATCTTTTGATTTGGGCATATCTAAGGAAGCTTATAGAATTGAGGTTAAAGAACCAGAATCATCAGAAGCCCTAGGGGGTGAAGCATCTGAAACATACTCTTTTGTTGTTCTTTTAAATAATACCACTCCACCGAGTTTATTCACGTTCAATATACATGATCAAAAACAGACTGTAGTGCCTTCTACTAGAAGAGTCTATCTTAACATTAACGAAATTGAGGCGCTGGGGCTTTCAGGCGTTCAGGGAGCTGCACGGCAGATTGACGGGAAAGATGGAGTGGTATGTTCGGGATTTGATCTATTGAATGGGAAAATGCACACAACGTATTTCGCAGATTATTATCTCTCAAACAATGAAAAGGTTTTCATCTATTCGGATGTCCCCTGGGATGAAGGTACCCTACAGCTTCTCAAGACCCTCCATATAGATAAGATCTAGCTAATGTTAGGAAGTTAATTTCATTTTTCGTATCTAGCGGGCAATGGCTACATTGGCCTGATCAGGATGAGCCCGCGGCCTAAAATCAACAAAAATTTACATCAGGCCAATCTGACCATATGCGATTGGATAAGAGCGTATCAGATCACGCGTGTCTATGCACCAATCGAGTCCCTACGACCGTATCTTGTGGATTCTCTCCAATAGCGGAAGCAAGATGTATCGGAGAAGACTGCGATGGTGAGCCGGCAGAGCTTGCAGACTTGAACCTGATCATAGGCGAGCTAGCTAGGGAAAACAGGATCAGGATAGCCTGCTGAGTTATATAATTAGTATTAACGATTCATTATTTTATGCTCCTCGCTGTTTTCTGTGGGTGGCCTTGAATCCTGAGGTCAGACCAAAGTTATCGCCAAATTTCCAGGATACCACCATTTGGGATAAGACCAATTCCAATCGCCGCATAGGCTTGAATCATTGCGAGGCTGTGAGTAAGGAATTGAGAATAGATATCTTGAGGTTACCCACACGAAATAGCGAAGAGCCTTATTTTAAGTTTTAAGCTTTGATTTTTGGCTGTATTGACGTTATATCTCTTGCGATATCAGCCAAGGATAATCTCTTCCGCCAATCTCCTAAAATCCCCGATCCAAAGATTTTTCTGCTAAGACTCACTAATTTTGGAAATTGAGGAGTATTTGATGAGATTTATAACAATTATGGCGTTCTTGGTGCTGTTAATAATGGCATGTATGGCAGAACCAGACAGCGTTACTACCGGACCCTACAAAGTCACATTTGACCTGGGTATACCCAAAGAAGCATATAAGGTTGAAGTCGAAGATCCCGAAACAAAAGAATCGCTGTCCGGTGATGTAAGTACTAAATTTGAGATAAATTTGATCAATAAAACTGGGATAACAAGACGAGCAAACATAGCTCTGACTTCTCACGAAATTGATCAAGTTATACCCACACAAGATGAACTTGTGCCAATGCTCAAGATCTCACTTTTAGAGTTAGATGGTGCTTATAACGTCGACGCCGCCGCTCGAAAAATAGATGGCCACGACGGAGCAGCGGGCTCAGCGACGGGAAGATCCTCAGGTATTGAATTTACTGCTTTTACTGCGATATATTATCCATCTTCAACAACTACAGTCACCATGTTTTCTGCATATCCCTGGGATGAAGGCACGCTACAACTCCTTAGGACCATCCATGTGGAGAAGACTAATGGAACGTTATAAATAATTATCTTTTATTACATTGGGAGTGCGGAGGGTCACGAATACCCCGATCTTCAGGTAGGGGATGAAGTGAACCCTCGCCCAGTTTTCATGTTTCTTAAGGTTGATTAACAGGGTTTTCTGGCAATCTGATACTGATTCACAATATTATGGTCGCTAGATCCAGTGAACCTATGATTCGATTGGTTCTGGATTCCATCTAACCGAAGCGCGCGGCCCGAAGCATACCCCGTCCTTTAGGGCGGGGTGGCCGCGCGCAGTTTGATTTTGGTGTTGCAGCATAATTCACAGGCAAAAATCACGCTGAGGGTGAGATTTGAACTCACGAGGTGCGATGCACCACTGGTTTGCCCGTCCCGCTCTCCCAAAGAGGAGCAGTACCTCAAGACCAGCGCCGTAGGCCGCTTGGCTACCTCAGCTCGCAGGTCTCTTAGGCCAAGGGATCTTAAGCCTGACGATTCGACAGTCTTTTCACCTCTCCGTGCTACCTCCATCTGATGCTGATAAAAGATGTCTCCCTTCTTCACTCCGGCCAGCTTGTATCCGGCCGGGACATCCTCATAGAAGAGGGCAGGATCGGCCGGGTGGGGCGCGATCTCAAAGATGAGTGTGGCGAAGAGGCCATAGACGGGCACGGCAAGCTGGCCATACCCGGCCTGATCAACTGCCATACCCATCTGGCCATGACCCTGCTGCGCGGCTATGCCGATGACATGGAGCTTATGCCCTGGCTCCAGGAGAAGATCTGGCCCCTGGAGGCCCGCCTCACCGAGGAGGACATCCGGTGGGGGGTCAAGCTCGGCTGCCTGGAGCAGATCCGCCACGGCATCACCTGCTACAATGATATGTACTACCACCCGGATACGACCGCCCAGGCCACCCGGGAGATGGGCCTGCGTGCTTTTATCTCCGGAGTGGTATTCGACATGAAGCCCGAGCTTCTGGGCCAGGTCGAGCCCTTCATTCGCCGCTGGAAGGGCGATCCCCTCATCACCCCCGCCGTGGGCCCCCATGCCGCCTACACCTGCTCCGAGGAGACGCTCCTTAAAGCAAAAGAGATCGCCGACCGGCATAACTCTATGATCCACATTCACCTCTCCGAGACGCGAGAGGAGGTGGACGGCTTTCTTCTCAGCAAGGGCATGAGCCCGGTGGAATATCTTGACTCCCTGGGCCTGCTCAATCCGCGGCTGGCGGCAGTACACTGCGTCTGGCTCTCGGAGGAAGACTGTTTCTTGCTGGCAGAAAGGCGGGCCAATGCCGTAACCTGCCCGGTGAGCAACCTCAAGCTGACATCGGGCATAGCTCCGCTAAACACCATGCTCAAGGCGGGAGTCAATGTATGCCTGGGCACAGACGGTGCCTCCAGCAACAATAACCTCAATTTATTTCAGGAGATGAAGGTAGGGGCCATCACCCAGAAGAACGCCTACCACACCCCGGCCGCCTTTACCGCCGATCAGATCTGGGGCATGGCTACGGACAACGCCCAGCGGGCCTTCCGGCTAAACCTGGGCTTGCACCAAGGTGCCTTGGCCGATCTCTTTCTTATCGACCTGAAAAAGCCCTGGCTCTGCCCCCGGAGCAATATGGTCTCCCATCTGGTCTACAGCATGAGCGGCGGTGTGGACAGCACCATAGTCAATGGCAAGGTGCTGATGAGAGATGGAATTATTCCCGGAGAAAAGGAGATACTGGAGAGGGCTCAGGAGCGATTCTTGCGCCTGACCGGCTAGCCCTTGAGCCCTCTCAGCCCTGACCTCTCACTTGAGCCCTCTCAGCTCTTCACTATTCGAAAGCGTCTCCTGCTTCGGCGACTCTTTTCGAGCACCAGCCGGGCCAAGAGCAGGAGAATGCCGGCCACGGCAGCGCCGGCCAGATAGATCCAAGCGGGAGTGGGCCTCTGGCCCACATAGATCACGGCAGCGCTCTCCTCTCTTCTAAGCTCCTGCACCGCAGCGTCCCGGTAGCTGATCAGGCAGGGCAGAGCATAGTATCGGGAGGAGGCATTCTCGTCGGCAAACAGAGAAAGCCGCCCCTCTGTGCTCTGACCCGGAGACAGGTTCACTCTGGTCCATCCGTTCTCCACCATGAGTATGGGCGGACTGGGTCGCACCTGAAGCTGCAGATCCAAAGCTGGCTCATCCCCCCGGTTTGTCAGTGTCAGCCAAAGGAGACTCTCCTTTCCCGTGGCCGCATAATTGAGCCATTCATCCTGGACCTCTATCTCTACCCTGGGGCCCATGACTATCTCAACCTGCAATGGAAGATCCTGCGACGCAGCCATGTATTCAAAGAACAGGCCTGGCGCCGTCTCACTGCCCGTGGCGGTCACCTCGGAGAGCCAGGAGAAATTGCAGCGCAGCTCTAAGGGATAGAGACCAAGAGGTATCCCCTCGGCCAGAGCGGTAAATTGGAGGGTGGTATTCTCTCCCCCGTCCAAGAGTCCACCGAATTGCGGCTGGGATAAAATTCTTATCCTTTCATCAGAGCTGATCAGCTGGGCCGAAATGCTGCGAGCCGCCTCTCGCCTCATATCCATCTCATCTTCTTGTGCTGACGGCACAGCCCTGTTCTCCAAGACCACAAAGATGCTGCTGGGACGGCCCAGCTCTAAGTTGCCAGAGATCGAGGCGATAACCAGATCCGGTCTCTCTCTGGCATGGCTTTCCCCATCCACCAAATCCTCTCCCTGAGCCAGACCGGAAAAAGTTCCCGAAGAGATGAGCATAATAAGAGCAAGGCAGCAGAGGCAGGAGGAATGGCCGGAATTCATCACAATCTCACTAAGGATACTGCGCCCTTTTATCTCTGCTGCCCCGGCCGTTGGGCAACGACGGGAGAGGCCTCAGTCTGCCGCGGAGGATATAGCCAATGCCTCCTCCGCATCCAGCTTTTTATGCACCACCCCGCAGATGCGTCTGGTGATGAGGGCGGGGCTCTCATGCTGGAAGACATTTCGGCCTATGGCCACGCCCCGTGCCCCGGATGATATCGCTCCCTCTACCATTCTCAGCAGATCCAGCTCTGATTCCACCTTGGGCCCTCCGGCAATGACCACGGGCACGGGACAGCCCTCCACCACCCGGGCAAAGCTGTCCGGATCGCCTGTGTAATTAGTCTTGATTATATCCGCTCCCAGCTCCGCCCCCACCCGGGCGGCATGAGCGATGTGCTCCTCCGAGTATTCGTCCCTGATCTTCCTGCCCCGGGGGTACATCATGGCCAGAAGGGGCATGCCCCACTCCTGGCAGTGGCGGGAGACCTCGCCCAGAGTGTAGAGCATATGGCTCTCGTCTTCCGCTCCCACATTGACATGAATGCTCACTCCGTCCGCTCCCATCTTGAGAGCCTCCTCCACTGTAGCCACCAGGACCTTGTTGTTGGGATCCGGCCCCAGAGAGGTAGAGGCAGAGAGATGTATGATCAAACCCAGATCCCGGCCGTATCCGCGATGGCCGAATGAGGCTGCTCCCTTGTGCACTATGGCGGCATCAGCTCCACCCGAGGCCACGGCATCGGCAATGGATTTAACGCTCTTTATGCCCCTGATAGGGCCTACAGTCACTCCATGATCCATGGGGATTATGACCGCGTTTCCTGTTTCTCGATTGAATATCCTCTCCAGGCGAATAGATTTTCCTCTCAATTTCCCGTCCTCCTTAATGTACTTTTCAATACATCATAGTTCGTATTATTGCATTGATGAACATTTTAGGTGTATAAATATCTTCCCAATATCTGAGCAAGCCTGAAATAGTGGCAGGATTCCTTGTCCAGTGAGTGATTTTTGCTATGGGTGGCATTGTATCCCTATCTATCAGCCTGGAAAAAATCAAGGCGGCAGCATTGCTAATCGGCCTGGTCTGCGCTCTTTCTCTGGGCATCCTGGCCATGACGGCCATGGCCGGTACGGAGACCGGCGAGTTCTGTCCCACTTGTCCCGACTGGACCAACCTCGATGGCTGGCTGGCCCAGAGGGATGCCTACGAAAGGGCTCAAATGGAACAGCAAAACAGCCAGCAGGAGACCGGCCAGGCAGCAATGCCTGCGGCAGCAGTGCCCGAAAAAGCCCCGGAAAGCTATGTCCGACCGGATCTCATCACCATGCCGGAGGGCCTGGATGAGGAAGGGATAATCATGGATGCGAGGTCAAAAGATGATTATCTGGCAGGGCATATTTCCGGAGCCAGAAACATCTACTGGAAGGATCTGCAAAAGAGCGGCAATCTGGATCCATCCCTGCTGAAGAGGTCACTGGGGGAAGCGGGAATAGATGAGAGCCAGAGGATCATAATCTACGGCAGCTCCGATGATGAGGGCGGTCCCTTTCTCTTCTGGGCTTTGAGCTACCTGGGACATGAGAACATCAGCCTGCTGGACGGGGGAGTGGAGGCGGCCCAAGAAGCTGGAGCTTTTCTCAGCACTAACCTGGCCGCCGTAGAGCCGACCAACTACAGCGCTAGCATCCGTCCCTGGATGCTGGTCGAGCCAGCCAGCCTAAAAGGAATGCTGGCCCAGTCCAGCCTTCGCATCCTGGATGCCCGGGACTTCTCCGAATACGGCCAAAGCAGGCTGGGCAATGGATCTATCTGCCTGTCTCATGACAAAATATACGATGAGAGATCCCGAATAAAGCCGCCCGGCACTCTGAAGAGCCTCTTTGAGAGGAGGACGAACCCGGATGACACCGTCATCGTCTATGGAACGCCCCAGGCTTACTACCTCTTCTACAGCCTCCGGCTTATGGGCAGCAATGCCACCCTGATCCAGGGGGATTGGTGGAAGGAGACAGAGTGGGCGGTCAGCAATATAAGCTGAGTTAATTGAGGCAGGCCTCAGAATATAGGATAATGCCATGAAAAGGACATGAGAAGGACATGAGCCGCATGGAAAGCAAGATCCTCCAGGCCCGCCGCCTCTGCCACCAGCTCTTCTTCTCCTCCTGCGTCGAGGAGAAGAGGCGGGGCTGCCACGAGGCCCTTCTTCGCCAGCGGCCTCACTGGTCCGTCTTAAAAAAGGAAGAGCAGATGGAGAAGATAGATCAGGGAGAGAGAATCCCCTTCGACATCACCCTGCCCCTGCCCGCCCGAGATGAGAGAAGCGGCTCCGATGCCGGAGTCAATCTATTCTGGGAGCTGTTCTCCTGCCAGAGGTGCGGAAGATGCTGCTTTACTCCCGGGGCCGGGCTGTACCTGGAGAAGGAGGACTTCCAGAGGATCGCCAGGCATGTGGGAAAGAAAAGGCTCATATCATTATGCCGCTACGATAAGAATCATCAGGCCTGGATTTTGCGCCAGCCCTGCCCATTTTTTGATCCGGAGGTCGGCTGCAAGATCTACCGGATCCGGCCCCAGACCTGCCGCAAGTACCCCCTCCATCCCCCCTCTCCGGATATGCCCTATCACCTGGCGGTCGATGCCTTCTGCCCGGGGGCGCGCCAGTTCGCCAAAGAGACCCTGGGCTGGTGGATCATATGCGAGAATCACTGGGCAGAGCTCTTAGGCAGGTTGGAGGGTGATCAGGCTAAAAAGCAGAGATGAATGGGATGGTAAGACTGCCCCCCGGCCTCAGATCAGCTTTTCTTTTATCATTTGGTCTATGATCTCGGCAAAGCCGTCTCCGTACCGGGCCTCTGCCACATAGTCTGATATCTCCTTGAGCTCCGGGCTGGCATTGCCCACGCTGGCAGAGTAGCCCGCCAGTCGGAACATGGGCAGGTCGCTTTTGCTGTCGCCTATGGCGGCAAAGGAGGATACATCGATCTTCATCCTCTCCGCAATGCGGGAGAGGCCAGTGCCCTTGTCCACCCTCCGGTCTTTGATGTGCACGGCAAAGCCGGTGTCTATGAACTCAACAGGCAGGCCCAGATCCCGGGCCCGGCGGGAGGCGGCGGCGGCATCGAAGTTGCGCAGCAGGGCGATATCGGAGAATCTGTACCGGGAGGAGTTGTACCTGCTCAGGGAAAACTCCCCGGAAAGCTTAACAAAGGCCTCCTCGCAAATCTTGATGTCCGCCAGGATCTCCATCTCCTCCTCGGAGAGTGATATGACTCCGCCGTTCTCGCAGATGAGCAGGCGCGGCGTTCCCAGCAGAACGGAGACCGTTCTGGTAAAGCAATGGGTGTTTCCGGTGCTGAGCACCACGGGCACATTTAGGCGTCGCAGAGCCTGCACTGCTCTGGGGCAGAGCACCCTGTTTTTGTCGCTGAGGGTGCCGTCGATGTCCACAGCCAGGGCTTTGATGTCTGCCATATGCTATCGCATCCTGGCGGCATTGCCGCTGCATGCGGCTGTTTTAAATGCTGCTTTCAACTTATCCACAATATCTCCTCATTCTCTTCTGGCAGAAGAGAAAGGATGGAAGGCGGGAGGGCAAAAAGCTTTCGTCACCATCTCCTCATTTGCCTCAGCTGACTATGCAGCCTGGGGCAATGGTCTGGGATCGAACCGCTTATAACTCATGGCAGACATGAGGCTTGAGAAATTAAAGTCGACAGGACAAAAACGGCGCCGGCACTTTGGCATCAAAGCCGGACGGCTGCGCCCAATCTGGAGGAGATCATAATTGTTCGGAATTGAGTTCGTACCCGATGAGCCGGTATACAAGATAGGCTATATGGCAAAGCTGGCGGAAGACAGTGGATTTTCCAATGTCTGGATCACCGATCATTACAATAACCGCGATGTCTGGACCACCCTGGCCGCCCTCTCCATGATGACCAACAAAATCAGCCTGGGGACGGGAGTGACCAATCCTTACACCAGAAATGCGGCCATCATTGCCTCGTCCATAGCCTCCATCAATGAGCTCTCCGGGGGGAGAGCCATCCTGGGAATCGGTCCGGGAGACAAGGCCACCTTCGACAAGATGGGAATAGACTGGGACAAGCCCCTGACCAGGGTGCGCGAGTCGGTCCAGGCCATCCGGGCTTTTTTAGCCCGGGAGCAGGTCAACCAGGCCGGATTCAAGGGGGCTCAGATGTCCTTTGCCGCGGGAAAGATCCCCATCTACATCGGTGCCCAGGGGCCCAAGATGCTGGAGCTGGCCGGAGCCATCGCCGATGGAGTTCTGATCAATGCCTCCCATCCCGAGGACTTCAAGTTCGCCGTGCCTGTGATCCGGCAAGGAGCGGAGAAGGCAGGAAGAAAGCCCGAGTCTGTCCAGATCTCCGCCTATGCCAGCTTCAGCGCAGACAAGGACCCCGCCAAGGCGGTCAATGCCTCCAAGATCGTGGTGGCCTTCATCGTGGCCGGCTCACCCGAAAATGTGCTGGAGCGGCACGGCATAGGCATGGACCAGGCCCGGGCCATCTCCGAGGCCATAGCCCGGTATGACTTCAAAGCGGCTATGGATGCTGTAACGGCAAAGATGACCGAGGCCTTCTCCGTCTCCGGAGCCCCGGCGGACTGCCGGGCGAGGGTGGATGAGCTGCTTGCGACAGGCGTCACCCAAATTGTGGTCGGCTCACCCATCGGCCCCAACAAGGAAAATGCCATCAAGCTGATCGGAAAGCAGGTCATAGCCAAGTGACGGGAAGGAGTCATGCGGGCACTGTATATCGGGCGCTTCCAGCCCTATCACCTCGGCCATCAGGCGGTGATAGAGAAGATCGCAGAGGAGGTGGAGGAGATAGTCATAGTCATCGGAAGCGCCCAGGACAGCCACACCCCTGAGAACCCCTTCACCGGGGGGGAGAGGATGGAGATGATCTATGCCTCCCTGCGAGAGTGCTCCCTCTGCCATCGCTGCTATGTCGCCCCTCTGCAGGATGTAGAGCGCAACTCTGTCTGGGTCTCTCATCTGCGCTCCATGGTCCCCAGGTTCGATGTGGCTTACTCCAACAATCCTCTGGTGGTCCAGCTCATATCCGAGGCGGGAATTGCCGTCCGAAAGCCGCCCATGTATCAGAGGGAAGTTTACTCCGGCACGGCCATAAGAAGGCTGATGAGAGAGGGAGGAGACTGGGAGAGGCTGGTGCCGAGGGCGGTGGCGGAGATCATCCGGGAGATGGGGGGAGTGGAGAGGCTGGTCTCCGTCTCCAAGAGCGATATGCCCTAGGGACAAGATTGGATGGATATGGAATAAAGCCCTCTAGGCTGGCCAGAACAATATTTTTCATTATTTTTGCTTAAATATTTAAGAGCCAACTCCTCAAATTAATCTTGATTTCCTGAGACGGGAGCCATTACCAAAGAGCTTTTAAAGGAGTCCTTCCTAGTAAGCAGGTTCACCAAAACTAACAATAACAGGAGGTGTATTGGATGCCATACGAGAGCACAAGCGAGCTGCCCAAGAGCGTTCGAAATCTGCCCAGCCGGGCTAAGATCCTTTATCTGAAGGCCTTCAACAGCAGCTGGGAGGAGATGGAAGAAGTGGAAGAAGCAGCGCGCGAGAGGGCATCTCACGAAGCTGCCTGGTCGGCCGTGAAAGAGCAATACGAAAAGGACGACGAGACGGGCGAGTGGGTCAAGAGCGAAGAGATGTCCGGAAAACGCTCGCGGCACGTCATGCGGCACCGGAAGAGCAGGCCAAGCGGGGCTTCCTTCCAGGCTAAGGCACATGCTTGATCTTCTCTATTGCATGGGCAGGCTAGAATGTTGATGAGCAAATAAGCCTTTCACAAAGGGGCTGGCTCATCAGCAATTTCGCCATACAATACAACAGACCGATATTCTCTTCTGGCCATCATTCCATCATGGGACTAGGCTTCATGCCACTATACCGCCCCGACAAAGTCTTATATTCTCCAGCCCAACCAAAGCAGAATCATTTAGACGAGGCTGAATAAAAATGTCCAAAGACATTCTGGAAAAGGGGGCAATATTGCAGAGAGACAAAGAGACCTTCGCCATTGCACCTCATATTCCCGGCGGCATCATAGATCCGGCCGGACTGCGTCGGATAGCCGATGTGGCTGAGAAGTACAATGCCAAGGCCCTCAAGATCACCTCCGCCCAGAGGATAGCCATAGTGGGGATAGATCCCAAGGACATCGATGCAGCATGGAACGACCTGGGAATGAAGACAGGAGCGGCAATCGGCCTGTGCGTTCGGAGCATCAAGATCTGTCCCGGCACCACCTTCTGCAAGCGCGGCCAGCAGGATTCAGTGGGCATTGGCCTCAAGCTGGACCAGATCTATCACGGCATGCAGCTTCCCTGGAAGTTCAAGATAGGGGTCTCCGGATGTGCCAACTCCTGTGCCGAGCCAGCGGTCAAGGACATCGGACTGATAGGCATGTCCAAGGGCTGGAAGCTTCTTGTGGGCGGCAGCAGCGGAGTCAAGCCCCGCCTGGGCCTGACGCTGGCGGACAACCTCTCCGATGAGGCTGCCCTGTCCATGATTGAGAGAATCATCAACTACTACAAGGAGCATGCCAAGAAGCAGCGCCTGGGTGAGTTCATAGAGGAGATAGGCTTCGAGAAATTCAAGCAGGAGATCCTGGGCCAGACGGCGACGTAGGAGGCCTGATCGGCATCTTACCTTATTTTAGTTAAATTATTTATAGAAAATTAAAAATATTCTTCAAAGCCAGGATCCGTATCCAGAGCCATAGCTTGGGCTGAGGTAATAAGGATAATAAGGATATGCGGAGGGATACTGAACCGGCACATAAGCAGGGCTGTAATAGTCTGCATTGAGGAAGCTATAGGCCTCGCTCATCCAAAGGGCCTGCTCATAGTAGGCCTTTCCTGGGCAGATGCCCCTGTAAAATGATACCAGCTCACAGTAGCTGCCGTCGGGAAAATGACAGTATCCGTCTCTGGGACAGCCTCCCTGACTGACACAATAGGCCTCAACAGCATCTCTGGCCTGACAGGAGGAAGATCCATACATTCCCAGAGCGTTTACCGCCTCTGCAGACAATAAGGCAAAGAAGATTGCCAATATCCATAGGGACCATGCTTTCATAATCAACCTCGCTCGGTATTTATTCCAACTTTTATCTATGAAAGCCTGATGGTCAAGAGAAATAGAAAAAAAAGAGAAGACCCTGCAGCTGCAGGATCAGAGTGAGGAGAGCCGATCAGATTCCTTCCGCCCGGATCAGCCCTCCCATTCATTTGCTTTTGAATTGATGCCCAGAGCAATATATCGGCTTAAGCCTTCTGGTTGACGAAGACCAGATCGGTCACGCTGGCATCTGCAATGGTTACATCCACAGTGCCGTTCTCGGGAGAGACTGCGCTCCATCCCTCTTCAAGAGTCTCAGTTACAGTGTAAACTCCGGATGTCAGACCCACAAAGTTGAATTTTCCATCTACTCCACTGGTAGCGCTATCGACCACTGCTCCATCCTTGCTCAGATTGAAGTTCCAGCCTTCCAGTGGGGCCTGATCATTATCCTGGGCCATGCCCATGATCACATAAGGTCCGGCCACGGGAGCTGATGCTGCGACTTCAGTCTCATTAACGGCGGGAGCTTCGGCAACAACCTCGGTCTCATTTACGGCGACAGCCTCAGCCACAACTGGCTCAACCACGGCGGGAGCTTCAGCGACAACCTCGGTCTCATTTACGGCGGGCGCTTCAGCAACAACCTCGGTCTCGTTAACAGCGGGAGCCTCAGCAACCACGGGCTCGACCACGGCGGGGGTCTCAGCAACAACCTCGGGCACTTCTGGAGTCTCAGCCGCTGCCACAGGCGCAGCCTGTTCCTGCTTGTTCAAGCTTCCCAGCAATGCAGCCTGCTTGCTTGCTGCTGCTCCAAGAGCGGTAGCGCTATCTGCGCCCACAATCTTGATCGAGTATACCGGTGCAGCGCTTGCCTTGAAGCTGTAGGGCATCCTGGTGCTCTTGATTCCCGCAGATTGGAAAGAAAACTTGTTCACTATCATATCAGGTGTCAGGCTGTGAGCCGGAGTCATTGCCACCAAGCTGTAATTCTGCAATTTATCTCCTGCCGAAATAGAGTAAGTTTGATTTCCTGCTGCCTGATTGGTGTACCCCAGAGCAGGCATTATAACCGCGACCGCTATCATCAGGGCCGCAGCAATGGCCAGAACTTTCCGCATATTGAATACCTCCTATTCCACTAGCGCATAGCATTTATGACTGTAGATTGAACATCCTCCCTTTTGAGAAGAATTGTCGTGAAGTCTAGTTATTCTTCATATAAATAGACTTTCATGGGCATTAACCGGAATTGAGGGGCAGCATATCATTTATTCCTCTGGCTTTGTCCTGGCCATAGAAAGTAACAGATGTGACCCATCGCAATTTATTCCCGGTGCTGGCGCTGAGCCCTCCCGGCAGGAGGAAAATGTCAGACGATGCTGCTCTGCAGATGCTTTTATCCTCTGCATCAGATCCCTCCGAATCACTGCCGGAAGATAGAGGCTCCCGCCCAACATCTCACCCGCGGCAAATAGCTGCCGCAGGGCCGCCCCTTGCTCCGGAAAAGCGTTCTGGAGCTCTTTGAGGCCCCCAGGCCGGGCCTTAAATGTGGAGGAGGTAATATGGACGGCTCCTGCTGCAGAGGCGGCAGAGACAAGAGAATCTATCTCTGCATCATTGATGCCGGGAATGATGGGATCTATTCTGGCTGAGACAGGAACGCCATGATCGACCAGCTTTTCCATAGCCCTGAGCCTCTGACCGGGTAGTGAAGCCCCTCTCTCCAGGACTCGACTGAGGGAATCATCCAAGGTGGTCAGGGTCATGGCCACACAGGAGCTCATCCGGGCCAGAAGATCGGCATCCTGGGCTACAAGACAGGCTTTGGTCACCACCTGCACCGCCAGCCCTCGAGTCCTAAGAATCTTCAGGCAGCTTCGGGAGAGGCGCAGCTCTTCTTCCAGAGGAGGATAGGGATCGGAGCTATTGGACATGGCCACCAATCTACCCGGCTCAATCCTGGCTGCCTCGCGGGACAGTCGGCGGAGGAGATCCGCCTTGGGCCGACAGCGGCGGAAATGAGGTATGTAGGATCGGGCATAGCAGTAAAGGCAGCCGTGCGGGCAGCCGGTGTAGGGATTTAGGCTGAGCTTGGAGGGACAGGTGCACAGCCGGCTCCTCCAGGGATCGAAGGGAGAGAGTATCATTTCCTGCCGGCCTGGAAGATGAAATCCCTTTCCGCCAGATCTCCTGGCAGGTATAGCCCGCCGGGATCGCGGGCCAGCAATTCTCTGGCACCCTTTCTCTGTACCCGGCTGAGGTAATCGTCCCGCTCTCCTCTATCCTTATGATGCTGCTCCTCAACGGGGGATATTCCATAAAAAGGCATATTCTGAGGCTGACCCAGAGCAATCAGCAATCTCTCGCGGCGCTCGGCATAGGACATGCTGCAGATGTCTCTGCCCTCAGCCGCCAGGAGATCATATGCTAATAAGGCCGGGCGGATATTGCTCTTCCTGGCCAGGCGACGGCGGTTGATATATCCGAGCATCTCACTGCGGCCGCAGATATTGCTTATGGCTGAGGCCTCTTTGGACGGAGAGGCAAAAAAACCGATCAGATCGGCATCGACAACAAAATCGGGCTTTAACTGTCCCACCTGCAGACACAGACCGCCTAAAGGTAGGGATATATTCCGCATCTGAGAGGAGAATATGCCCACCTCTTCTCCGGACTTATGGACCTGCACCCTCAAGCCGGAGAATTTGGGGAGGTATGCAGCCGGAAGGAACTCCCCTCTCTTGGGATAGTTCATAAATCGGACCGGAAGATTGGGCTGGATTGAGACCTCATCCAGCCTGCCCTGGCCTGCCAGCTTGGCAATGCTCCCTAAATCGGGCATCAGAGCGAAAGCCCGGCTCAAAGCCTGCGGTTCGCAGACAAGGGCGGAAGAGAGGGCAGCAATCATGGTGCGCGGTCCGAGGCCAGCCTGCATGCTGCGCAGAGCGGTGCGAGCGATGAACTTTCCCTCCAGGGGGCACGCCTGCAAAAACAGGCCTCTGAGAAGGGCGAGCTTCCTCTGATCCGAATCGTTTCCTCTGAAAGAGGAGATTCGCCTCAGATCCTCATAAACGGCCAGAGCATCCAGCGGCTGGCCGAATAAGGAGCTCTGCCCCTTATGATGCAATTCCGCCTGGGCCACAAGCCCCATATCCCCTTTTTGCTGCCGTTCTATGGAGATGTCTTTGTCACAGACATCGGCCAGTGCTTCGGCCACGGCCTGCGGCCCTATGCCCATCTCCCTGACCTCCCAGCGCGGCCATAGCTCCCCCGTTAGAAGCCTGACAACGGGACAGAGCATCTCCGGCTCCTTGGCTGCATCGCGAAGCAGAGCCGATGTCCTATCCGCTTTGCTGCCTCGAGGGGATCCTGAGATCTCCTGCAAGGCCGATGCAATCAGAGAATAGCGCATTCATCTCTCTATCTTGATTTTTTTTAGTTCCTCTGATCTCCTGGACAGCTCCTCAATCATGCCGTCCAGTTTTTCCAGGAACAGGCCTGTCTGCTCCGTGGTCACAGCTCCAGGGGCTGAAGCTTTAATCAGGCCTTCCTGCTCCAGAATCCTCAGGGAATAGCGCACCTTGTGGCTGGGGATGCTCGTCTCCTCTGCCAGCTTGAGGATGCCTATGGGCTCATTTTCCACAACCTGCTTTAATATGAGCAGGTGCCTCTCCAGCATCTCAAGCTCGCCGCTCACCTTTTCCATCAGAATAGCCATCACATCCGCACCAGGGATTATCAGTATTAATTTGTGCAGCAGACTTATAATTCCATCGATTGACACGGCACATGCTAGCACGTGTAAGAAAAGTGAAGGAAGGAGAGATCGGATATTTTAGTAGCGTGCTCTGCGAGACAGGAAATCTATGCCATGCCTTGATGTCACCCTTCTTCCGCTCTCCTTTCCCAGTATCTGGGGCGAGGAGACCCCGGTGACCACCAGCATGGTGCGTATGGTCTGCTCCAGGTTCTGGTCGATCTGAGCCCCCCAGATGATCCTGGCGTCTGGATTGATCTTCTGGTAGACCTCATCCACCACGGTCTCGGCATCGGTAATGGTCATATCCGGTCCTCCTACCACATTGACCAGGGCGGAAGTGGCTCCGGATACATCCACATCCAGGAGAGGGCTCCTGAGAGCCTTCATAACCGAGTCGCGGGCTTTTTCCTCTCCATCCGCCTCGCCCATTCCTATCATGGCCACGCCACCATTGGTCATCACCGTTCTGACATCGGCAAAGTCCAGGTTGATCAGACCGGGGCGGGTGATCAGCTCGGTGATCCCCTTGACCGAACGCATCAGCACCTCGTCGGCAACCTTGAAGGCCGCCTGAAGGGGCAGGTTTGGTACCACATCCAGGAGCCTGTCGTTGGGAACCACAATGACCGTATCCGAGACCTCTCGAAGCCGGGCCAGGCCAGCTTCAGCATTCTGCATCCTTATGGAGCCCTCGGCGCTGAAGGGAATGGTGACTATAGAGATAGTAAGGGCTCCCGCCTCCCTGGCCGCCTCAGCAACCACGGGTGCTGCCCCCGTGCCGGTACCGCCCCCGAGACCGCAGGTGACAAAGACCATGTCCACCCCATCCACAGCCGCCCGGATCATATCGATATCCTCCTGTGCTGCCTCCTCACCTATAGCCGGGAGGCTTCCTGCTCCCAGGCCGCGCGTGGTCCTTCTGCCGATGAGGAAACGCCGGTCGGCATTTATATGGAGCAGATGCTGAGCATCGGTATTGATGGCATACAGCTCCGCACCCTGGATGCCGCATTCTGCCAGACGGTCTATGGTGTTGGAGCCGCCCCCGCCACATCCGATCACCCTGATTACCGTGGTCAGCTCCTCTAAAACCGAGACCAGTTCTTCATCACTCTGGATCATGCTGGAGGGCTTGATCCTTCTCTCGGCCTCAGACCTGCCCAGGGCCTCCTCGATGATGTACTTCATCTCCTTCCCCGTCCGCTTTTACCTTTGTTATTCATCTCTTTAATTAGTATATAGTTTTTTGCATAGAGATGATATTTATCTTTAAAAAATATGCAGCTTCTGGCCCCTTGCGGAGACGCAATCACATCCATCCGGGCGTACCGGGCCGGGGAAAATAATAATTAATGACAAATTTATATTAAATTGATTTCAAAGATTTAAGCCTCTCAATCTGTTCCATTATTCTCTCAGATTCCTTTGACTTTTCGGCTTCCAGGAAATCTACAATCTCAGGAAGGCTTTTATTCAGGCGGTAGATGCGATAGGGCCGGCCTTTGCCAGGATTCTTCTCATCCCTCTCCACAATCCAGTCCAGCCTGCGAATCTCACGCATGGCAATGCTCACTTCCGGCTGGCGGAGGCCAGAGCCGATCTCTATCTCGCGAGATGTTGCCTCAGCCACAGCAGCCAGATATGCCAGAACCTTGGCCACATTTCTTTTCAGGCCCAATTGAATCAGAATAGAGGCAAATTCGTCCCGCTCCAGCTTCCGGTCAGAGGCATCTCTAGTATCCAATGCGTTCACCAGGCGCTCAACGAGCCATGAGATATATATAAGTTTCGTTAAAAATAATTCTATCGAGAAGTAAATCCTCTCTCATATAAATTATCTTTAAGATATAAATAGAATACTGCAGCCGTCAGGCTGATGATACAGTAGCCTGTAGATACCATTATGAAAGAGATATACCTGGATGATAGCTATCTCTGGAGCTTCAGTGCTAAGGTGTTGCAGGCATTTGAAAATAAATCCATTCTGGACAGGACTGCATTTTATCCCCAATCGGGAGGCCAGCCTTCAGATTCCGGCGTCTTGGCTCGGGATAGTGAGATCTTTCAGGTGGTGGGAGCGGAGAGGCAAGGAGATGAGATTGTCCACATCATGGACCGGCCCGGATTGCAGGCGGGCGACGAGATCTCCGGAAGGATAGATGGCGACAGACGCTATCGGTTTATGCGCGGCCATACCGCCTGCCACATCCTGAGCGCAGTCATCTTCCAGGAGACGGGGGCAAAGATCACCGGAAACCAGATAGAGCAATCCCGATCCAGGGTGGACTTCTCTTTGGAGAGCTTTGACAAAGCCAGGATGATGGAATATGTGGAGAAGGCCAATCAGATCATATCCGAGCGCCGCCCGGTGAGCACCCGGACCCTGCCCCGAGATGAGGCCCTGGCCATCCCCGACCTTCACCGTCTGGCCATAGCCGTTCCGGACCGGGACATGATCCGGGTGGTGAAGATAGAGGGCATCGACAGTCAGGCCTGCGGCGGCACCCACGTCAGGAACACGGCAGAGGTGGGCAGGATCAAGATGATCAAGGCAGAGAATAAGGGCAAGGCCAATAGAAGGGTCTACTTCTCTCTGGAGGACTAGGATGAACTTAATGGAGCTGCTGGGCCGATCACGGGTGAAGGTAGAAGGGGAAAAGGTGACCGAGGCAAGTGATCCGATGATCCAGTGGTGTCCTCTATTCGACAAGTTAAGGGGCATAAAAAAGGTCACCGCTCAATCGGCTGCCGCCAATATGGAATTCAGGATAGAAAACCACGGTATGTTCTCTCCCCGCCGCAAGCTGAAGATGGGGACCTTCGTGGGATTTGGAGCCTCCGAGTCCATGATGACCGGAATAAAGGCCGGGATAATCGATGCAGCTGTCACTGTATGCGACGGAGCGGGAACGGTGATAACCGCCAATCCCGACCTGGTACAGGGCATGGGCGGATACATATCCGGGCTGGTGCAGACCGATCCCATTCCCGAGGTCATAGAGGGCATCCGGGCCATGGAGGGGCATGTCCTCTCTCCCCAGGACGGCGCAATCGATCAGATGGGCGGAGCTGCTTATGCCACCGCTGCCGGATTCAGGAAGTTCGCAGTAACCACAGCCGATGCTGAAGAGGCGGAAAAGCTGCGAGAGCTGGAGAGGATGGCCGGAGTGAGGATAATGATCATAGGGGTACATCTTACCGGGATCACCTCACAAGAGGCCTCAAGGCTCTTGGGTGCTGCCGATATCGTCACTGCCTGCGCCTCCAAGCACATTCGGGAGCAGGTCCGGCCACTGGTTCAGGTGGGAACGGCGGTCCCGCTATTCGGCCTGACTCGCTGGGGCAAGGAGCTACTGGTGGAGAGGGCCAAGGAGGTCGAGCAGCCTATTCTCATCAACACCATGCCTCTGCCGGTGCTGCCGGAGAAAAAGCAGCCCAGGCCTCTGGTGTGATAGCGGGATCAGGAGGCCGGGAAGATGGGAATGATTTGCATAGAGTGGGAAGGCGGCATGGTCTCAGAGGGGGACCGTGACCTCTGAACCGCCGTTTAAGGTGGGCGTCTGCGGCATAGCCTGCCAGCTCTGCCCCCGCATGGTTCAGGGCAAGTGTCCCAACGGGGAGGCAGGATGCAGGCCCCGCCAAAATCGCATGTGTCGGATAGCCGCCTGCGCCTTTGAAAAGGGTGTCTCTCATTGCTTTGCCTGCCAAGAGTTTCCCTGTGAGACCACCAAGCTGGGGCCGATAAGCTACGGATACTGCTGCTACATATCAGGAAGGGAGAGCTGAAATCGGGATTGAATTTTATTAGAATAGCCTGCAGCCTGCATGGAGTATGCCACTGTAGTTAAATTTCTGTTGGAATGCTAGAGAACCATAAATCGCTGTTAGAAATCTTTAAAGGATTCACAGGATGCGGGAAGAGATTGAATTGGCTTCGATTGGCCTTGCATAATTGATTGGCTGTGCTATCCTCTAGATAGGGTGCGAATTTCGAGCCCAGACGGTTCGCCTGTCATAACCAACTTCTCGTTGGCTACAGCGCCCCTTGGCTTTCCTCTTGACCGAAACCAAATAGAGGATGGTTAGCATGGGGATAGGCTAACAGCTCCCAGGCGTCGCATGCTGCTGGAGCCTGATACAACAAGGGCGACTCTCCGGTGGCCCCTGCCAGCCGGTGGAGGGTGGAGTATGCGGCGGAGCTGGAGGTCGCCGGGGGATCGGCGGGATCGCTGGATGCTTTTGCCACCCTCTCCATTGCGGCTAATTTAGAGGTGAATAAGGAGGCCACGACAAAGATTGGCATCAGCTCCGGAATCTGTATGAGGGGTCGATCGGCCTGAGCGGCTATGTCCTGGACTGGTGACTAAGGGGATGTACTATCTGAACTGCAAGACGGAGCAGGCATTGATATCTGCCATTGCGTTCAAGAGAAGACGAGGATAAAGGCGGTGTGAGGGTATTTGTGATTGTGGTCCTTTCCAGAGGTCTCAATCCTTTGATTGTTCGTATGTTAAATGTGAGTTGGCGTTATACTACAGATCCATATCGCCATAGCCCTCAAATCACGCACCATATGAAGTTGATGTCATAATATGCTTATATGACGACATGCACACTTTTAAGCTATTTCACCCAGGGGATCTTCAGACCCTAGGCGAATCCCACACCCTATTGAAAGCTGCTCATGAAAGCTTAAGTTAGGGAAATGATTATGATAAAACATATATTCTAGTATACTCTTAAGTGAAATGTAAAGGAGGGATACAGATCAAGAAAGTTTTTTTTGTTTTGTCTATCATATCAATGTTCGCTTGCGCAATACCCAGCCAAGGAAACACCGCTAACCAGAGGATTGATCAAACCGCAATGGGTTACGGAATTGACCAAGACGCAATTAACTTGGCTAATTTACTTGGCCAGGGAAACACCGCGAACCAAAGGATTGATCAGACCGCAATGGGTTACGGAATTGACCAAGACGCAATTAACTTGGCTAATTTACTTGGCCAAGGAAATACCGCAAACCAAAGGATTGATCAGACCGCAATGGGTTATGGAATAGACCAAGACGCAATTAACTTGGCTAATTTACTTGGCCAAGGAAATATCGCAAACCAAAGGATTGATCAGACCGCAATGGGCTATGGAATAGACCAAAACGCAATTAACTTGGCGAGGTTGCTTGGGCAAGGAAATAAAGCTAACCAGAGTATTAATCAGACCGCAATGGGTTACGGAATTGACCAAGACGCAGTTAACTTGGCTAGATTGCTTGGCCAAGGAAATACCGGAAACCAAAGGATTGATCAGACCGCAATGGGTTATGGAATAGACCAAGACGCAGTTAACTTGGCTAATTTGCTTGGGCAAGGAAATACCGCAAACCAAAGGATTGATCAGACCGCAATGGGTTTTGGAATAGACCAAGACGCAGTTAACTTGGCTAATTTGCTTGGGCAAGGAAATACCGCAAACCAAAGGATTGATCAGACCGCAATGGGTTTTGGAATTGACCAAGACGCAGTTAACTTGGCTAATTTACTTGGCCAAGGAAATACCGCAAACCAAAGGATTGATCAGACCGCAATGGGTTTTGGAATTGACCAAGACGCAGTTAACTTGGCTAATTTGCTTGGCCAAGGAAATATCGCAAACCAGAAGATTGATCAGACCGCAATGGGTTTTGGAATTGACCAAAACGCAATTAACTTGGCTAGATTGCTTGGCCAAGGAAACAACGCGAACCAGAGTATTAATCAAACCGCAATGGGTTTTGGAATTGACCAAAACGCAATTAACTTGGCTAATTTACTTGGCCAAGGAAACACCGCAAACCAAGTTATAAACCAACGTGTGATCGGGAGCGGAGTTACCCAAACCGGTGGGAATCGTGCTGATATTTCTGGATTAAATAATGCCGTAAGCCAACAAATCAACCAAAACGCAGCTGGTGGTGGAATAACACAAAACGGCGGAAGCTACGTCCAAATGTCTGGAAGTGGCAATGAGGCCAGCATAAAACAAGACCAAACAGCAATAGGCAATGCAGCTGCAATAAGCGGAGGTGTTTTTGTCAATTCACAAAGCACATAATTTAATCTTTCCACGCAATAGTACGCAAAATAGCATGCATTTGAAGGGATCTGATCTGCATTGTGCGGGAGCTATAGAAGGTCAAGGCGGCCTAGGGCTTGGCTTTTCGTTACAGGATCTACGAATTCCAGGCTCACCGCTGGTTTTTCATGATAAAATCATGAATTTGGATAACCTTTTTTATGTGAGCCATTCCATTATCAATGCGATTTCATCTCCTCGGAGAATAGCTGGACATGTTCGCCAGAGATCCGAGGACACGGGACCGCTGCCTTCGCTTAAGGTATTTAGCATTCGCAGAGGCTTTTATACAGGTTGATCAAATCAGTGGAAAGGTGCGTTTCTGCGCGCAGACCTCCCAGTTGAAATAAGTGCACTTGCGCCTGCCAGAGTTAATGTAAAGTAGGTGGAGCATCCATATTTAAGATGGAGTAGATTTTCATGAATCGAAATACTATTTTAATTTGCATTTATATTGCGTTGACTTTATTTTGCATGCAAACTCAGGGACAGACTACCGCAGAAGATTGGAACAACAAAGGTGGAACTCTCTTTGAGTCAGGGCAGTTCAATGAATCCATCGCAGCTTATGACAAAGCCATTGAAATCAATCCTCAATACGCAGATCCATGGTATAACAAAGGAAATGCTCTCAGTTTTATGGGAAGATATCAAGATGCCATTGAAGCATACAATAAGTCCTTGGAGATCAACTCCCTCGATGCTGATGTTTGGAACAATAAAGGCATTGCTTTTAAGCACCTGGAAAGATATGATGAAGCCATACAGGCATACGACCGAGCCGTAGAGATCAATCCTGAATTGGCAAATGCCTGGTACGGCAAAGGAATTGCACTCGATTTTCAAGGAAGATACGAAGAGGCCATAGAAGCTTTTGACAAAGCCATTGAGATCGATCCGCAGTTTGAAGCGGCTCGGATTGCTAAGGATCTTCCTGTTTATATGCTGGGATTGCAGAATGCCACGGAATCGCATAATGCTACAGAATGGTACATCATAGGTCAGGCTCTCGAAATGAAAGGCAAGCATGCAGAAGCCATCGAGGCCTATGATGAAGCCATCCGGATGGATCCTGAGTTTGCCCAGGCCTGGAGTGACAGAGGCAATGCTCTCGACGAATTGAATAGGTCTGATGAAGCCGTAGAAGCTTATGATAAAGCTTTGGAGATCGATCCGCAAGATGCATGGACCTGGTACCACAAAGGCCTTGCTCTCGCCAGCCAGGGCGAGTACGACGAATCCATAAAGGCTTTCGATAAGGCCCTCGAGATTGATCCACAACTCGAATCCGCCCGAGAGGTCAAGAGTATAGTAGTCCAAGCAAGAGCTTTAGACTTTGCATCTCTGAAGGTGGCTTATGTTACCGTTTAGCCTTTAATCTTACCTGAAGAAAGCAGCTTCAGTCGATCTCATCCCTCAGCCCCTTGACGAAGTGCCCGTAGGTGATCCCCCCCAACGCCAGGGGCAATGCCTCTTCCTTAAGCGCCTGTAGATCCTGCTCCAGCCTCTCCCTTCCTCTTTCGGTCAGTTCAATAGCCCTTCTATAGATCTCCGTCATCCTACGGGCATATTCGCCGCCTCTGCTCCTCCCGTCCAGGGCTATTCCATCTAATCCCATGGCCGCTATCCGGGGCATCTGGTCCAGAAGGCAGGTCTCCACGGAGTTGAAGATATGGATCCGGGAATCATCATCCAGCCGCAGGGGAAAGACCCGCCTCATATCCTGCAGCCCCCAGAACTGCTCAGAGTCATCTGCTGCCGCATGCTGCCCAGCCAGGCAGGGAATACAGTCCTCCGCCACCATCACCTCCAGGCTTCCCTGCACCACCAGCTCCAGACTGGGCTGCTGCGGAAGCAGTCGGCTGGCAGATATAGCTGCCGCCATCTGCCTGGCGGAGAGCTCCGGGGAGAGTGTGAAGTGGCATAAAGATGGAGTGAGTGCCCGCACTGCAAGGTGATTGCAGACATTCAGGCCCATGCCCCCGTAAATGGAGAGGGCGGGCTGGCATTCCAGCGCTGCCTGTAGGGCCCCTACATTCTCTACCAGGACCCCTTCAACCTCTGCACCAGCCAGCACCCTGCAAGCCAGAGAGAAGAACTCAGATCGGCAGATCCTGGGCCACTTCCATATGAGCTGCTTGCTGCCGCATATGGCCCGTGCTTCGCTGAGGATCTTTCTGAACCCGGCCTCCCTTTCCGCATCATCTTTTATCCCGCGCCCCAATGACGGCTCGAGGTAAATCCGGTCGCATCCCCCTGCTACAGCACCTCTGACCTCCTCCAGGCTGGCGGCATAGACGGAGAGAAAGGATGCCGCAGCAGTTTTCCTGGTAGGGGGAGATGATGAAGCCCCACAAGAAGGTCCTGGCATTAAATAGAGCATCTCCTGCCATCGGGCCCGGGCCTCTTCCACCTTCTCCTTTTCCGGCCTTCTCCCGGCTAATAGCGCCTGCTCCACCTTCTCCAGAAGCTGGCGGCGCAGCTGGTTGAGAGCCCCCAGAGGAGCGAAGAGGTCCCCGGAATAGTCCATCTCGATCTTTCTTATAGCAAAAGCAGTACCACCGGTCCGGCTAAGCTGCGACTCGATCTGCTGCCGGGTGAGGGGCTGATTCTTGGCCTTTTCCATGAGAAAAGATGCCAGGACGGCTACCTTCTTTCCATCCGGCAGCCGGGCCTGCAGAAGGGGCCTGTCCTCCTGCCAGCTCAGATAGAGGTCCAGGGGTATTCCGCCAGGCGCAGATTCGATGATCTGAGCCGCCTTCCTGGATAGGGCGGTGCTGCCTGTAAGATAGACTCTGGCCCCCGGCCGCACCTTCTCTTTCATCTTCAGGCGCAAGAGTCCATCTTTCACCTCCGTCCTCTGCACCACCAGCCCCACCTCGTGCCCCGGCGACTGGAAGACCAGTCCGTCCCCCCTCTCGGCAGTCAGGCTGCCGGAGAGCCGCACTGCCGCCTCGCCCTTCCGGGAGTCATAGGAGCTCACGCTGCCTATGAGAACGCCACGGTTATCCGACATCTCCCGGCCCATGACATCCTTCTCTCCCAACAGGTGGCCCTTGGTGAAGCTGCGGTTGAAGGCCAGGGCCAGGGCCATCTCATCCTCATCTGAGGGCGACCAGTCTCCCCTGGCAATGCCGTCCAGCGCCCTTCGGTAAATGCTGGTCACAATGGCCACATACTCCGGGGACTTCATCCTGCCCTCGATCTTTAAAGATGCCAAAGGCGAGCGGACGATCTCCTTGAGATGCCGGTAAACGCAGAGGTCCCGGGTGGAGAGAAGATACTTCTCCGGCATAGGCCTGGCGGAGAGGCCCACCGGCCGGCCGTACCGGTCCTTTTGGCCGGAAAGCAGCACATAGGGCTTGCGGCAGGGCTGGGCGCACATGCCCCGATTTCCGCTCCGCCCCCCGATGGCCGAAGAGAGAAGGCACTGCCCGGAATAAGAGTAACATAAGGCGCCATGAATGAAGACCTCCAGGCCGACATTGCCGGTCCCGCCATCCCGGCTCATCTCTTTGATCTGCACCAGGCCCACCTCCCGGGCCAAAACCACCCTGGAAAAGCCTGCCTTTCCGGCCCATCGAGCACCCTCCCCATTGTGGATGGTCATCTGGGTGGAGGCATGCCTCTCCAGCTCCGGGACGATGCTTTTGGCTAAAAAAGCCGCTCCGAGGTCCTGCAAAAGCAGTGCATCGGCTCCTATCTCATAGAGGCAGAGAAGGTATTCGGCCAGGCCGGGGATCTCATCCTCCCGGACCAGGGTGTTGACTGTCACATAAACCTTGACCCCTTGCAGATGGGCATAGTCCACCGCCCGCGCCAGATCAGGCAGATCGAAGTTGGAGGCGAACTTTCTGGCCCCGAATCGCCTGCCTCCGAGGTAAACCGCATCCGCTCCTGCGGCTACGGCGGCTTTCAGAGCCTGATCCGAGCCGGCAGGGGCGAGCAGCTCAGGCAGTCTTCTCCGGGCTGATGGCGGCAATGGACTCCACCACGCTTCTCCATTCCGGGCAGAAGAATACCTGATCAGAATAATCGTGGATATCTGTATCGTTCAGGCTCCAGGGATGGAGGAACAGTATTCCCTGTCTCTTAGGATCGCTCTTCACAAACTCAACTATGTTCAGATCCAGGTCGTCGATGAGAACATCGCAGGGGATGTTGTGCTTTGTGCCTGTTCTGGCATGGTGGTACCGGGTCAGACAGGGGAAATGCTCCTTGAGCCATCTCCTAGTGGCCTCCTCGGTGTGAGGCCTCCTGGCCGTGACCACCATAAGCTCATGCTCAGGCGTAGAAAGCTGCTTTACCGCCTTTTTCGCCCCTTCCAATACCGGCACCCTCAAGACATACTCAGGATCGCTGAGAAGACGGGAGATCTCGGTCCAGATCTCTATGCCGTCGAAGGACCAGTGGGCGCGATTGATATCGCTTTTCCTGTACTTTCGCCCATAATCCTTCTCGATCTCCCTGAGCACGGCAGCGACCTGATCCGCCAGAACCCCGTCAATATCAACTCCGATCTTCAAAGCCCGTGTCTCTCCAAAGAGGATCTTTGCATCGCCCTCTCCAGTTCTTTAAGAATAGCCCGGTATGATAAAGCTTTTCCAGAGTGCGAGGCCCGAAAATCGAGCCAGAACCGTCTGAAGATGGCAGTCTTCCTAATGCTTCATCAGCGGCACATACTCGACGCCTGGCCGGCTTCTCCCCGCTTCCATGCGATAGAGGTCCATGAGGGAATAGACCTCCTCCGGAACAGCCGTCTCCACGCATTCTCCCAGGAGAGAGCGGGCCTGCTCAGCCATGAAGGGATGATCATGGGTGTACTTGCCGGAGACGAACTCCTCGATGATTGTCTCCAGTTTCTCCTGCCCGCACTTGCCCTCCAGGATCTTCCGCAGAAGAGCTCTCATCTGCTCCATGGCCTTTCTGGCCTCCTCGGCGTAGATCAGGGTCTTGTCATCCATCTCATCGATCTTCTTCTTGGAGGCAACCAGGAGCAGAGATGTTGCCGGGTAACTCCCTTGTGCATCCCCCAGTTGGGGATCGACAGGGCCGAGGGCGGCATGCGGATCCATGATTATGCTGTCCGCGGCAAAGGCGATCAGGGTTCCGCCGCTCATGGCATAATGGGGAACTATGACCGTCTTTTTCGATGGATGGGCCTTCAAGGCCATGGCGATCTGGGTGGCGGCCAGGGCCAGGCCTCCCGGGGTGTGCAGGATGATGTCGATGGGAACATCCTTCTGCGCGGCGCGGATAGCCCTCAAGACCCTCTCGCTGTCATCGATATCGATATATCGGGCCAGGGGAATGCCCAGAAAGCTGATGGTCTCCTGGCGATGGATGAGGGTTATGACCTGAGTTCCCCGGGATTTGCCCAGCTTGGCCAGAACGCTCTTTCTGGCCGTCTGCAGGTAGTACCTCTGCAGCATGGGCACCAGAAAGAGAAATACGAATAAGAGAATCCAGATGTTATTGATCAATGCACTGGCAGCATCTCCCCCTACCTGAGATAGAAGCGGATCCGTCATCTGGCTCATGAGACTATCTTGGCCGGGTAAGTATATTTGTCTTGCGGAATTTTCTTAACTCAGGCAATATATATTAATATGATCGAGTTCAAATTAGACCTCTTGAATGGCAAGATAATCTGGAGGTCTGGATCTTGAACATCACGAATTTTGGTCGGGCAGCCATCATTCTTCTGGCTTTCTCGGCATCCTTTTCCTGGCCTGCAGCATCAGGACAACTGCCCAGCATGACCGATCTGACAGTTGCGACGGTCAAGGAAGAATACGGCAAATGGATGGTCGAATTTAACTGGTCGGATATGGATGACTACGACAGAAGCATAGCTCATGGCGACAGCACTTCGGGAAAGACGGCTATACATACCGATACCCTGACGCTGGCCTCTTCTTTGGATCGGTCAAAGGCCATAAAGGTCTCAGTGATCACATACTCAAAGAGCGATCCATCTCATGTCAATATGAGCAGCATGACCGCCCTGGCCAACAGCACACTGGCTGACATGGATGTATGCCAGGATATAGATATGACCGATAGAACTATCGAAGGCAGAAAAGGCATATCAGCTAGCGGTAGAAAATGCTCCACAGGCAAGATGGTCTATGTTGCAGCATATCCGGTTACATATCATCTGGACCGCCCGGGCGGCGTGCTGTCCTCCGATGCCGTTGGGTTGATCCTATCCACATACGACAGAGAGGTAACCGAGCGATTCCTAGCTTCAGTGAAAATTATGCAAATAAAATAAAAGTTGTTATGGCCTAAGGCCAGAAGCCAAAGGCGATATTCAGTCCCATTATTACCAAGCCGGCACCAATGCAGGCTCCAAGCACCAATTTAGGATCGAGCTTTATTGCCGTGTCGTCAGCCTCAAAGTATCTCATGAGGCCTGCCGACGACTGAAGGCCACTGCCTTCGTTCTTTCTCTTAGCCATGTTTTATCTCCTTTTCTCTTCACCATCTTAAGTATTTCGATCAAGACCGAAGCAATCTCAAGGAAGCTGAGCGCTCATGTTCAGAGATGAGGCGGCGCCCTCAAGGCGCCAGCCGCCCCTATCCTGGAAAGGATAGCGATCCTGACCATCTCCACCCTTGATCATCCTGGGCCAGCTCTGGCTGGGATTTCCTTTGGCCACATGATCATCCCAGTAGTTGCCTCCGGTGACATTGCCCTGATCCCAGCTATTTGTTCCCCTGCTGTCCTGTGAGTTCTCGCTGTTGTCCAAAAAGTTGTTGTGGAATATGCTGTTTCCTGAAGACTCCAGCACCTCTAGACCTATAGAGCTGTTGCTGATATTATTCTGATAGATCTGGTTTTCATCAGAGAGGTTCAGCCAGATGCCAGAGGCGTCATTGCCGTCAAGGACATTGTCGCGAATGGTGTTCTTGCTGCAGGATAAGAGGGAGATTCCATTCTGGCCGTTGCCGGAGGCATTATTCCCTGCCAGATCATTGAAATGGGAGTCGTATAGAAACATGCCACTGAATGCATTTCTCTTCATCTGGTTTCCAGATATCCGATTGCCATCGGATGATATCAGGCGCATGCCATAGCAGGAGGAGATGTTATTCCCGATGATGCTGCTGTTCCTGGAGCTGTAGAGGAAAAGGGCGTCTCTGGTTATGGTGGAGTTTTGGACGGTGAGATTGTCGCAGTAAGCCAGGGTCATATGGGCTATATCCCGGTCCACTATCTGCTCACCGGAGCGGTTGAAGAGATAGACCAGGGGATGGGAGTCGGCGATATTGGACTCGTCTATGGAATTATCATAGGCCTCTCGGCTCGAAGCCTCCACATAAAGGCACCAGCTCACATTTTCAAAGACATTCTGAGAGAGACGGTTTCCAGGAGCCTCGAGCAGAATGATGCCCTTCTCGCAATCGGAGACGGCATTAGAGGTTATTGAACTGTCGCTTGAGGATGTGATCAGCATTGCCGTGTCTGTGACTGCTGAGAGCTGATTTTTGGTGATATTGTCATTTTTGCATCCTATCAGCTCAATTCCCGTTGTGCTGCGTTCTATTCTATTCTGATAAACAGAGCTATAGCTCAGGTTCTCTATCCGGAGGGCATAATCCGCACCAAGGATGCTGTTGTTGGACAGGTCGCCTCCGAAAGAGTCCTTGATCACTGCAGCATTCTGGCAGCCGGCAATTGTATTATCCCGGAACCTTGCACCGCGACATGCAGAGATGCCCAAGCCTATGCTCCCGCCATCGATCTCATTTTCTTGAACCTCAATCTGGCTCGAATTGACGATGGTTATGCCGTTTGTCGAGGCAGATAAGGAACTAATGATATGCACCAGATTTCGGTTTATGCCTATGGAGCTGCTGTTCTGGAGAAGCATGCCGAAGTATTCGGACTGGATCTCATTGTTCTCCACCTCACAGAACTGCGCATCGTCCAGCCATATGCCCCAATGAGCGCCAGATATCTTATTGCCCGAGATCTGGTTGCCTGCGGCCTCCCGGATCAGAATCGAGCTGTTGCACCCGGAGATTTGGTTGTCCTCAATGGAGTTGTTGCTCGAGTTATCCCAGAGGATTATGCCGCCCTGGCTGTTGGATATCATATTTCCGGATATCAGGTTCTCTCCAGAGCCCCTAGCCAGCAGCGCAGGATTGGAGTTCTCGATGACATTTTCCCGGATGGAATTGCCCTTGGATCTGGCGTCAATTGCCGGTCCCAGGTAGTTGCTGGCAGTCAAGCCCTGCAGAGTGCAGCCGTCTGAGTTTATAGTCACTGCCGTCTCCAGGCGGTCATCTCCCTCCAGGATAATGGGATCGGTCTCCCCGACAAGGGGCAGCAATGTCAGGCTCTTGTTCAGGACAACCTCCTCACTGTACTTGCCGGGCTTTATGTAAATTGTATCTCCATCGCTGGCCGCTTCAACTGCGCTCTGGATGGACTCATAATTAGCAAAGCCGCTGTCATCGACGATATAAGTCCTAGCCTCCCCGGAGGGACATAGACAGATCAGCAATGCGGCGAAGATGATCATCGAGATTCTCTGCATGGCAGGCTGATCCTCCCGAAGCCTTTTATAGTTAATGCAAAAACGGAATAGTCCCGACGCTCGATCTGAATATCATATTTTGGCCTGCATATTAGGCTTCAGCTTTCTGTTTTAAAAAGCCTCTTCGATCTATCCCGCCAACCGGGAAAGCCTTATTTACCCTCCAATGAATGACCGCTGCGGGTGATTTGATGACAGAAATCGAGCCGCATAAACATTGCCTGGTCTGCGGCAATGCTGTACGCCCGGACGAGAGCTTCTGCGACGAGCTGTGCGAATCTAAGTTCAGATCAGCCCAAAGAAAGCAGCAACTGCTTTTCCTGGTCTTTCTGGTGATAATGGGATTGATCTTATTCCTGCCCTCAATACTGAAGGCTTATGGGTGAGATATGAGTCTTGCCTCAGGCATGCTGACCATTCTGGCTCTCCTCTGGCTGGTCTGTCTTCCTTCAGCCACAGCCAGCGATTATATCCGAATCAATGAGGTGGTCATGCATCTGGAAGAGGAGAATGCCAGCTTCGATCTGAAATATAGCCTGGATACATTTACCCGCATATATGTCATGATCCTTGGGTGCAGATCACTGGAGTCGGAGCTGCTGTCCTTCCTGGGATTTTATAAAGATGTTGAACTGATTCGGGCGGATATATCAGGGGCAACTTTATTTGTGAGAGGAGCGGGCAAGCATAATAGTGGCTACTATCTCTTTGATGCTACGCCCTTCGGTAGCAAAGATGAGCCTGCCAAAGAAGGCATCCCCCGGTTTTTAGTAGTCTATCCTGAGGGCAGAATCAGGACCTTTTACAATGTGACTGCAACTCAAAATGTCTTCTCCGAGGCAGGATAGGCTATGCCATCTCCAGACTATCCGAGGAGGAGCGAGACAGGCTTCACATGAAAATTGTGCTGAATGATCGCACCGACCTGCCTAATGAAAATTGAGTTATACCTACCTCTTGATGGTCATATTCGTTTATAGATAAAGTTGGGATATTTATTGAGCACTGTCAAATGGTTAAATGTTCTTTAAAAGTTTTATATCAGCTTTGAGAATGCATATTATCGCTTGCAGAAAACAATATATATTATAACTCCTTTACATGATTTAGGCGGAGAGGGTGCCTCAGTCCATGACCGGCAGCAGCTCAGAGTTCAATAATATCAATCAAATGCATCTGGTCAGGCTGACTTCCATGATTCCTGGTCCATACTATACGGCATGGCCTCTAATTTCAGCTGCCATCTTTCTGGTATCTCTTTTTATTCTGCTCCGTTTTGAAAGATCGTTGATGTATCTTGATGCATTTTGCATCATATCGGCCATAACTGCCATGGAGGGCATGATCATAAGCTGGGCATACAATAAATGGGATGCATTCCAGGGCATCCTTCTTGGCATCGTCGACCTTCCAAAGGAGAAGATCATCGAATTGAGCCGCAGGCAGGCATCTGAAATATTCAATAATCAGAGGATGATAGCCTTTGCACTGCTTTTCATCCTATTCGTCCATTTGATTGGGATAGACCATCATGAGTTATCATTCAGCTCTGATTTATCATATCTTGCCTTTAAATCGGCATATTACCTGGCAGTTTATCTGGAAGGTGCCGGGCTGTACATATTATTCATGACCGCTCTGGCAGTGCATAACATCGGCCTGCTGCCGCTGCGTCTTGATGCCCTGTATTCCGATTTTCACTCCATAGGGACGATCTACTCCCAGTTCACCATATGTGCCGCAATGGTTTATATTGTGTGGGGCTTCTTTCAGATTGTCGTGCCCCCCCAGTTCTCCTCCCTCCAGACGATAATCTGGTTTTCGGGCTTTGCCCTGGTTCTCTTCGCCTATTTTCTTCTGCCCCAGTACAGCATACACAAGATGATGATCTCCACCAAGAAAGAGAGGTTTGAGCTATTCTCATCTCAGCTAAAGGCAGCAATGGATGGCCCCTTTGAAGTTCCAACCGATGAGAATGTATCTTGCCTTAAAGATGTGCTCATGGTCCAGGATAAATTGAATAAGATGAGCGAATGGCCATTCGGCTGGCGGGAATTGCTCTATATAGCTGTGGTTATCCTCATACCTCTGATCCTCATTATGCTGGAGATCGCTCTCGGCATCGCAGGGATATAGCGCTGCAATTCCTGGAATGATTGAAATAGCTTAAGCTGCCTAGCACCTTTTTGTGTTGCTCCTGGGCGCAGATGAGGCGGGCAAGGGCCCGGTCGTAGGCTCCATGTTCGTGGCCGGCCTGGTCATAGAGGAGGATCGGCTCTTTGACCTGGCCGGATGGGGGGTCAGGGACTCCAAGATGCTCTCGCCAGCAAAGAGGGAGAGCCTGGCCAGAAAGATCAGAGCCATCGCCTCGGATCAGTATATCCTGGAGGTCAGGCCCCAGATGATAGATGAGCTTCGCGCCGTCATGACCATGAACGAGATCATGGTCCGGAGCTTCTCCCAGGTTCTTTCCAGGCTGCATGCCGATCTGGCCATACTAGATGCCGCCGATGTGGATGCCTTAAGATTTGCGGAGCGGGTCAAGGCCGCCAGCAATACAGAGATGGTGGTTCGAGCCGAGCACAAGGCGGATCAGCACCATGCCGTAGTATCAGCCGCCTCCATCCTGGCCAAGGTGAGCCGGGACGCCTCAATGAGGAAGCTTGAGGCCGCTCTGAACTGCAAGATCGGAAGCGGCTATCCTCACGATCAGATGACCCTGGACTTTTTGAGCCGATGGGTGAGAGAGAACCGGGACCTGCCGGGCTGCGCCAGGCATAGCTGGTCCACAGCGCAGCGTATAAAAGCTAGTTTTATATAGGCTGCCTGAAACCTAAGGCAGCAGAAAGAAGAAGGGATCTCATGGATATTGAGGATACACTGCTTATGATTCCGGGACCGGTCAAGGTCGCGCCTCGCGTCCTTCGGGCTATGTCCCGACCCATGATCAGCCACCGGAGTGGCGATTTCAGTGCCATTTACAGTGATTGCTGCGGCTTATTAAAGCCGTTTTTTGAGACGGAAAACGATGTGGTGGTAATGACCGGCAGCGGCACAGTGGGCATGGATGCGGCCGTGGCCGGCACCATAGGCAATGATGATAAGATTGTGGCCATATCCAATGGAAAGTTCGGTGAGAGGTTCGCCGAGATCGGGGAGCGATACGGCCAAGTTGTACCAGTGAAGTTCGAGTGGGGCACCCCCTTCGACCTGGATAAGGTGGAGGCGGCATTAGAAAATGGAGCCAAAGCTGTGGCCATGGTCCATAATGAAACATCGGTGGGCCTGATTAATCCTGCCAAAGAGGTGGGAGAGATCGCCAGGAAGCATGACGCACTCTTCATAGTGGATGGAATATCCTCCATTGGCGGCAATGAGTTTCTCACCGATAAGTGGGGAATTGACATAGCCATAACCGGCTCTCAGAAAGCCCTGGCCGTTCCCCCTGGCCTCGCTGTGGTCGCAGTCTCAAAGAGAGCCGAGGAGAGATTCCTGCCCAAGAGCAGAAGCTACTATGCAGACCTGAAGGCTCATCTCAAGTCAGCCAGAAAGAGCCAGGCCCAGACTCCCTTCACCCCTGCCGTCTCTCTATTCTTTGCTTTGCAGGAGGCCTTGCATATGGCCGAGGAGGAGGGCTTTGCCGCCCGTCGGGCCAGAACCGCCCAGCAGGCAGAATCGGTTCGGTCTGCGGCCAGAGCCCTGGGAATAGAGCTCTTCCCCAAGGCAAACCAGCACTCTCACTACTCCAATACTGTGACCGCCATGAAGATGCCCGAGGGCGTCAGCGATGACAAACTTAGGGGCGGCATGAAGAAGCGCGGTGTGGTGGTATCGGGCGGCCAGGACCAGATCAAGGGCAAGATCTTCCGCATCGGCACCATGGGCATGTGCTCCTCCGGAGATATCCTGCGCACCATCCAGACCCTGGAACTGATCCTGGCCCAGGAGGGCAAGATCGCCTCCTGTGGAGCGGGAGTTGAGGCTGCGAGCCGGGTGCTGTATAAATAATTTTTTTTAAAAGAGCCTGGTCTCGATGCATCCCAACTGACGAATGAGCTAAATTTGATCTCCTCTTCAAGACGACTCAATATGCTTATGCGGCAGATTGGAACACCTAGAAGGGAGGGCCGGGCTCTGATCGGAAATGCTGGTTTTATCGTTTGCGCCGAAGGCTGCAGGAAGCCGAGGAGGAAGAGAGATCGTGGAGTGATTGGATAATGAAGATGCTCATAATCTTATTTCTTGCTTTGATTGCCCTGACTGGCCTCTGTCATTCGCTTGAGCCCATTGTGATCAGCCAGGAGAGGGGACTGGAAGTTCTGGCCAGCCTTTCCGATGTTCCGGCCAATCAGTCCGGTCAGAATGCCACAGTTGTAAATCTGAGCAGTCAGAATCTGACCGATCAGAATCTCAGCAGTCAGGACGGGGGTCGGTTCAACCAGACTCCCTCCGGCCTCTGGAGCTGGGGAAAGATCCCTGTGGGCTATGAGCTAAGCGAGAATGGCACCCTGACCAGATTGACCAGCGACCAGTGGACGCCCTCCATTTAAAGGGGGCCTCATTCTGAAGTTCAGCCGAAAAAGGGGCAAGGCATTGATGCTGGCGGTGGGCATAGTCCTCCTGCTCCTGGCATGGCATTTTATCTCGGCGGGAGGCTGGACTTCCGGGATCAAGGACTATGCAGTATCGGAAGCGGGATTGCTGAGATATAAGGTAGACCTTCCGCCTCACAATTTCAGCCAGTGGAACAAGGATGGAAACAGCAGCATATCCGAGGTGAGGTTTGAAAGCCGGGGGGCAGAGATCGCAGCCATTCTCAGGATTCCTGTCACAGAAATCAGGACAGAGCTGGCCGAAAATCCGGGCCTGCCCGGTATTGTGCTCCTCCCCGGGGCCACAGTGAGCAAGGAGGCGGAGCAGGGTCTGGCCAGGCGCCTGGCCGATCTGGGATACTCCAGCATCACCCTGGACCAGAGAAATCTGGGGGTGGTCGATCTTCAGGGAGATCTGCAGCACTTCCTCCAGGGCTGGGAGCCGGAAGAGCACAAGATGGTCCATGACGCTTTAGCCGCGGCCATGATCCTGAGAGATCGGCCTGAGATAGACAGAGACAGGATCGTTTATGCCGGAGAGAGCAATGGAGGGCGCTCTGCCATCATAGCCTGTGCTCTGGATAAGGAGGCGAGGGGCGTTCTGGCCATCAGCACCTGCGGCTACGGCACTGCCGGAGCTATCGCCTCAGCGGCAGGTGCTATAGACCCTGATTCAGCCCGGTTTTACCTGTCCATCGACCCGGAGAGCTACCTTGGAGAGGTCTCCCCCCGGCCCCTGGCTATGATCCACTCCCGCAATGATACCATCATTCCATTCCGCCTGGCGGAAGAGACCTATGCCCTTGGCCCAGAGCCAAAGAGTCTGAACACTGTCGGATGTGCGACGCACGGATACTGCAGGGAGATGGACGATGCCCTCAAGGAGGAGCTGAAGAAGATGTCAGAAGTGGCGGAAAAAGGTTAAATCAGGCCCTTGGTGCTGGGAACGGCAGTTCCCTCCATCGTTGCCGCCTGGCGGCCAGCCAGGCCCAGGGCTTTGAAGATGCTCTCTGCCTTGTGATGATCATTCTCTCCATAAAAGCGGATATGAAGCGTCATTCTGGCGCTCGTAGCCATGGCCTCCAGGAAAACCCGGAGAAGATCGGACTCGAAGTCGCCTATCATGGCGCTCTTGAGCTCTCCGAAGAAAACCAGATAAGCCCGACCGCTATAGTCCAGGCTCACATCGGCCAGGGCCTCATCCATGGGAACCGAGGCCGAGCCATAGCGCCTGATCCCTCGCCTCTGTTCCAGGCTCCTGTCCAGAGCCTGGCCTATGGCTGTGCCCAGCGCCTCGATCTTATAGAAGCCCGGCTCGGTCCTGGCGGTGATATCCCATCCCGAGGTCCGGGCCAGGGCTGTGAGCATGTGGTCCAGAAAAGCAGAGCCGGAGCTTACTGTGGCCCTGCCCTCTCCGTCCAGATCTAGATCGGCCTCGGCCCGGCAATCCCGATAGATGCATTCTGCATATCCTTTTCTCATTTATTCACCTCAAGGCTTCCAGGGTCTCTCTCACGCTGAGCTTTCCGGTGTAGATCGCCGTTCCCGCCACGGCTCCAGCCGCTCCCGCCTCCCGCAGGGCCAGGACATCCTCGATCTCCGTCACCCCTCCGGCTGCAATCACCGGTATTCCCACAGCGGAGATCAGATCGCGGGTCGGTCCCAGATCGATCCCCTTCTGCTGCCCCTCCACATCGATATTGGTGAAAAGAATCGATCCGGCACCCTTCTCCTCAAACAGCCGACCCAGTTCAACGGCCTTCCTCCCCATCTGCCTCTGCCAGCCCTCGGTGGTCACATCTCCCTTTTTCACATCCAAAGCCACCATGATCCTCTCACTTCCATGCCTGTCAGCCAGGCGGGAGATCATATCCGGCTCTTTGAGAGCTGCTGTTCCCAGGATGGCCCGGTCCACCCCCATATCCAGGATCTTAGAGACATCCTCCTCGCTTCGAATGCCTCCACCCACCTGGATGAAGAGGTCCAGCTTCTTGACCATCCGGCTTAAAATGGGAGCATTGATCCTTTTTCCCAAAATGGCACCATCCAGATCGATGATATGCAGGTGGTCCGCTCCCTCAGCCACCCAGTGCTCAGCCTGGAATAGGGGATTGTCCAGAGCCACCACCTCGGTGCCCGGAACACCCCCCACCAGCTGTACGCATTTGCCGCCGCGCAGATCAACCGCAGGAAAGAAAGCAAAATCCATGCGCCGATTTATGCGGCAGATAGACCTTAATTGTTTCGATATCTCAGCAGGCGAGCCGCTCCCAGGCCGGCTGCCCCGAGTACGATCTCAAAGCCGGGTACGCTATTTTCTTCTTCCTCGCCGGTCTCGTTCTCCTCGGTCTCATTCTCCTCAACCACCTCGGCTCCCTCTTCTTCCTCTTCTTCAGCATAGACAATAGTTGCGCCGGCTGTGATCATGAGCAGTCCAGCGAGCAGAATTGCCAGTATCTTGTTCATTACTTTCACCACTCGGTGCAGGATCTTCCTGGTATTTTAGCTTTTGTCTCCGGGAGAGGTTCATTTAAGCCATCCGGCTCATAGAAATATAGAGGGCAATATGTTTATGCCATAATGATTAATAAATAAGTTGAAACTGGATGGCATAGTCATCCCGCCAATTGATTGCGGTGATTTTCAATCCAGCCAAAAAAAAAGCGAGGATGATACTCTTATGACCTTTATGGAAAAAGCCCTGAGCCGAGATCGTCTGGAGAGCATCGACGAGGATGTTATCCTTCCCCGTCGCCAGGAGTACCATTCATCTCCGGTGGACTGGAGGGATGAGGTTTTATATTTCCTTCTGGTGGACCGCTTCTCCGATGGCCAGGAAAGGGATCGCAAGCTCTTGGATCGCTCAATCCTGGCCGAAGCCAGGCCGGATATAAATGGAGAGCCCTGGAGCTGGGAGCTCTGGTCGGAGTCGGGATCCTCCCGCTGGCAGGGAGGAAGCCTCAAGGGGGTTTTATCTAAGCTGGGATACCTGAAGGACCTGGGAGTGACGACGCTTTGGCTCAGCCCCGTCTTCCGACAGCGATCCCATGAGGACAGCTATCACGGCTATGCAGTTCAGGACTTCCTGGATGTCGATCCCCGATTTGGAAGCAGGAGAGACTTGACCGATCTGGTGGCTGCGGCTCATAATGCCGGCATGCGCATTATCCTGGACATAATCTTCAACCACTCCGGATGCAACTGGCTCTATCCCCAGGATACTCCGGGCGGCATCCATGAGGCCGCTTACACCAAGGAGAGATATCAATTCGGATCCTGGAGAGACGAATTGGGAGAAGCGGCAGAGGCTATCTCCAGCCATGATGACGGGGTCTGGCCGCTGGAGCTTCAAAATAAGGAGCGCTATACCCGAGCAGGCAGCGGTGATTTGGGAGCGGGAAGCATAGAGGACGCCTGGGCAGAGCACAAGAGGTCTGATTTCAAGAGTCTGAGGGATTTCAACCTCGACTCTCCCGGGCTCTTGAGCGACCTGGCCAGATGCTACAAGTACTGGATAGCTCTCACTGACTGCGACGGCTTCAGAATCGATACCCTAAAGCATGTATCCTTCGAGCAGGGCAGGAGCTTTTGCGGCAGCATCAAGGAGTTTGCCGCCAATCTGGGAAAAGAGAACTTCTTTTTGGTGGGGGAGATCGCCGGGGGCGATTGGGCTGCGAACAGATATCTGGATGCCTTGGACCGGAACCTAAATGCTGCTCTGGACATCGGTGAGATGCGGCAAGCTCTGAGCGGCGTGGCCAAAGGGCTGGTTCATCCGGGGGCCTACTTCCGGGGATTCCGCTCCGATGTGGCCCTGGGATCGCATCGAAACCTGGGAAACCAGCACGTCTCGGTCTTGGACGATCACGATCACGTCTTCGGGGAGAAGGTGCGCTTCTCAGCCTATGCCGCTTCGGAGGCTCAGGTAGTGGCTGGAGTGGCTCTGCAGCTCTTCAGCCTGGGCATACCCTGCATCTACTACGGCACGGAGCAAGCCCTGGCCGGGCCGGAGGACAGGGAGCGGATGTGGCTACCCCAGTGGAGGAGATCAGACCACTATCTTCGAGAGGCCATGTTCGGACCGGAGCATCCCCGTCCGGGCGGGATCAATAGCCTGGACTCCGGAAAGGATGAGAGCCTGCCCGGCTTCGGACCCTTCGGCTCATCCGGGCATCACTGTTTTGATCCCAAGTTCCCGGTCTACCGGAGCATTGCCGCTATGGCTGCCGTCCGCCGGGCCTTTCCGGCGCTCCGCCACGGCCGGCAGTATCTTCGCCAGATGGCTCTGCCGGATGAAAAACTGGAAGATTTCGATTTCTATGGAGCGGGCTATGAGACGAGAGGAGGGGCTCGCCTTGATGGACAGATCGTGGCCTGGTCTCGCATACTGGATGATGAGGAGATTCTCTGCCTCTTTAACTCCCACGGCTGCAGATCTCGCAGCGCTGATGTGCTGGTGGACGGCATTCTTAACCGGACCGATGGCAGTGGAAGGATGACTGTGATCTTCAACTCGGCTCGGGAGGCAAGGAGATCCAAGAGCCGCTCTGGCTCCTACCGCAAGGGCTCAAAGCTTGTGGTTCAGAGACGGGATGAAATGGCTTATATAGAGATCAGGAATCTGGCCGCCTCCCAGGTGCTGGTGCTGGCCTCGCATCCGGAGAAGGAGGATGGAGAGGTGATACTATAGTTGGATACGGATCTGAAAAGGACTTAATTCAAAGGAACGATGGCCAATCCCCAAAGTTTATCTTCTTCCATCACCTTAATTTAGCTCATGAGGCTGATCTATTCTACTCTAATCCTTCTGCTGGTTTTATCGATTTCCGGACAGAGCGAACCAGATGCAAATCTGAGCATTGAACGCTCGACGGTAATGCTTTTTGATGCATCCGAAAGCATGAAAGACAATGACAAGATCAATAGCGCCAAGATTGCAGTCAAAGAATTCATATCCGCGCTTGATCCGGCCACCGATGAGCTGGCTCTGATAGTCTTTTACGACTGCGATAATATTGTGGTAGAGCAGCCTTTTACCGCCGATCAATCTGCATTATCATCCAAGGTTGATGCCATCCGGCCAACCGGAAAAACGCCTCTCACTGCCGCAATGGCCTTTGCCAAGAGCTACATTGAAGATAATGCCAATGGGACGGACAAAAAGATCATTCAACTGACGGACGGCACAGAGACCTGTTCCCGCAGGACGGTAAGCAATAAAACGGAAGACCTGGATATCAGCATCATAGGATTCGATATTCTTAATGGTTCGGAACAGGAGACCGAGCTGATGAACTATGCCCAAAGCATCGGCGCAGACTACATAAATGCCGGCAATGCCTCCAATTCATCTGACCTTATCAATATCCTTCAAAGGGAATATGAAAAGCCCACCAGGGCGCAGAATTTAGCGCCGGTCCCGTCTTATGATGAAGCTGCTGGGCAGAATCTGTCTCTAGCTTCATCCGCGGCCAGCAGTGGCAATACATCCGATGAGCTGATTGAGCCCGATGAGGTCTTAGAAGCTGAGGATGGGCCGGAAGAACTGAATTTGTCATCAGCTTCATCCGCAGCCAGCATCGACAATGCATCTGATGATCTGGGCGGGCCTGATGAGGTCATTGGAGATCAAGATGAGGCTGCAAAGCTGAATTTATCAGATCCATCCTACTGGATCAACATGGGCAATGCTCTCTATTCCCAGGGAAAATACAATGAGGCAGCCAAAGCCTACGACGAGGCCATAAAGCTCAATTCATCCGATCCTTTAGCCTGGAAGGGCAAAGCAGATGCGCTTTATGCCCTGGGACAGTTTGATGAAGCAGCCAAAGCTTACGACGAGGCTATAAAACTTAGCTCCGCAGATCCTCTTCTCTGGAAGGGCAAAGCAGATGCGCTTTATGCCCTTGGACAATACGATGAAGCAGCCAAAGCTTACGACGAGGCTATAAAACTTAGCTCCGCAGATCCTCTTCTCTGGAAGGGCAAAGCAGATGCGCTTTATGCCCTTGGACAATACGATGAAGCAGCCAAAGCTTACGACGAGGCTATAAAGCTCAGCTCCGCAGATCCTCTACTCTGGAAGGGCAAGGCAGATGCGCTTTATGCTCTGGGGCTGTTTGATGAGGCTGCTAAAGCCTACGACGAGGCCATAAAGCTCAGCTCCGCCGATCCTCTACTCTGGAAGGGCAAGGCAGATGCGCTTTATGCCCTCGGACAGTATGATGAGGCTGCTAAAGCATATGACGAGGCTATAAAGCTCAGCTCCACAGATCCTCTACTCTGGAAGGGAAAGGCAGATGCGCTTTATGCCCTGGGACAGTATGATGAGGCAGCTAAAGCATACGACGAGGCAATAAAGCTCAGCTCCAGCGATCCTCTACTCTGGAAGGGCAAAGCAGATGCGCTTTATGCCCTGGGACAATTTGATGAAGCAGCTAAAGCATACGACGAGGCAATAAAGCTCAGCTCCAGCGATCCTCTACTCCGGAAGGGCAAGGCAGATGCGCTTTATGCCCTGGGACAGTTTGATGAAGCAGCCAAAGCCTACGACGAGGCCAAAAAGCTGAA
>JAGOLL010000003.1 GCA_017994055.1 Methanothrix sp. | reverse complement strand
TCGCCAAGACCAATGTCAGACACGAAATAGCTCGCGTCTCCACTTGTTTCTTTGTATCGCAGATTGGAACTCGGCCCTTCATCAAATCGGGGTCGCAGCCTTTGTCCTGCGATGCCTCATCGGCCCTATTGCGTAAGGATAACTCCTATTTAAGGATTTCTATCCCGCCGCTTATTTCCGCGCCAAATATCGGCCTAGCAGTCGATGGCGCTATTCTATTTATACTCTTTGCCTCGCATAATCTAATCCCAAACGATTTTAGGAGCAATTCGCGGAGCAAACCGAAAAGGCCTATCTTTCGGCAGGCTCTGTGATCAAGGTTGGTATTTAAGGATTTCGGATAATCCTGCTGCCTGGTCGTATAATGCAGAAAATGCAACTATTGCCTTCACATCCTGCTTTCCATTCAGAGATATCATTTAAAGATGGTGCAAAACTCAAATCAATCGCTTGAGAATTATTAGAGCTGCATCAGATTCAGCCCTTCCTGTTTTTGTATGCTCCATAAGGTCCTTTTCTGCCGCCAGCAGTATCTCAGAGGCAGGCCGATCTCTATTCGCAATGACCAGATTTATCAGCCGCTCCACACCAAACTGCTTCTCGAGGCTGTTCTCTGCCTCAATAACCCCATCTGAGTACATAACCATGACATCCTCTGGCTGAAGTGGAATCAGGGTCTTCCGCAGTTCTATCGGCTCCAGCATGCCCAAAGCCAGACCTCCACCGCCCAAGGTATCAACCATCCCTCCCGGATCGACTATAAATGGAGGATTAAATCCGGCATTCACATATTCCAGGGTGTGGCTTAGAGGATCCAGGATGGCATAAAAAGCAGCCAGATTTGTCCCGTGGCCGTGCTGGATTATCTGGGAGTTCAAGTCAGCTATGGCCTTTTCCGGGTTCAATTTTTCATGTGAGGCAATAATAAGAGTCCTGGACATTATAGCCAGCATTGCTGCCTGCTCTCCGTCGCCAGCCACATCGGCCATAGCCAGGACAATTCTTCCCTCTACCTCTTCCAAATGGTAAAGATCAAAATTGTCAGCAGGAGACGGCCAGTACATTACGTGAATCTCATAATCATCTCGCGAAGGCATTGGCGGCGGGACGAGGCTTCTTTTCATGCCTTCCAGAAAAGCAGTCCCTACGCAGGACGGGCCCCTGATAGAGGCATCCTGACCTTTTTTATTTGATTGGGCTCTCAGTGCCTGCACCATTCTATTAAAAGAAGCTCCAAGACCTGCCAATTCCTGGCCTGCATTTACCTCAATCTCAAGATCCCCGCGAGAGACCCTGTCCGCTGCCTGAATAATAGAGGCCAGCTCAGCCTCAACTCTTCCCGCCAGCCAGTATCCGGCCGCTAACACTGAAAGAGCAGCTAAAAGGAAGACCATAAAGGCATAGACTCCGATCCTCCCTGAAGCATCATCCAGGCTGGAAATTGTGCCATTGGCAACATCCTTGATTCCGGAATCGATATATCTGGCCGGAAGGCTCATCTCTTCCGCAGCATAGGCAATGCCCAAGGTCCACCCTAAAACATTAATGCGCGAAAAGGCCACATATCCGTCGCCTTGCTCCAGCCCGACCAGAATGGAGCCTGTGCTCTTCTCGAGCATCTCTCTGCCCAGATATCTGACCTCGGGGTCAGCTGATTCGATTAGATTATCAGTTGCAAAGAGGCTATTGATGTAGCTTTCAGGTTTAATTTTAGGGCGATATAATATTAAACCAGTTGAATCGATCAGGAAGGGAAATCCGCGCCCTTTTAGAGATGATAGGTCGCTATAAATCGGATATAATGAGATATCCATTCCTGCTATGCCCGCGAACTCGCCCTGGCGAAAGAAAGGAGTTGTAACCGTAATGACTTCTTTGCCCTTTGTATCCGAATAAGGGCCCGTCCAGATGGTCTGCTTTTTCTCCTTCGCCTTTTCATAATAGGATTTGTCCTTATAGCTGAAAGGCGCCGCATTGCTGAGGGTCTTATTGCTGTATGGCCAGACCGCAAGAACCCCCTCCTCGGTTCCGATATAAGATAGAGAGATAGAAGAATCAGCCTTATGAATCTCCTGCATCAGCCTGGCCGGTACACAAAGAGACCTCACTGCAGCATCTCTTCTCTCTGATGCCATCTTATCCGAACCCGTAGGGGCAATCCAGATTCCTGCTGGCGTCTCGCAACTCTCCGTTTCGGAGATGCTGGCTGCATATTTCGCCACCAATTCGTTCTCAGAGGCGATGCGCAGAAAGAATGCATCAATCTGACGGGCTTTCGCCTCAGCCAGCTGCACCTGGTCGGCATCATTAGAGCCCGCCGCCAGAGCGGAGCGGTTCAATGATGTAGCCAGGCCGGTAATATTGCTCTCAATATCTGAAGATGCCCGGTTCATCTCTCCCAGAGAGAGAATTCCCATTAATGCCATTGGCACCAGGGCAAAGGCTAGCAGGACTGCCAGGATCTTGCCCCTTAATCCATCGATGCCAATCATGTTTACATCTCAGTGACAATCTCTGTTCTTGCCGGGCTATGCACTATGTGAATGATATAATCATGATTAGACCTGGCGATATAAACTCTTTCCAGCAAGCTGGACAAAACCCTGGGAAAGTATTTATTAGAGCTATCCGAATAAATATTATGAAAGGGCCTTATGAATTCCTTGAGCCTCTCAAGAGGCTGGTGGAGGCGATGCAGCGCTACGAAAGAAATATTTTTGTGCTCAATGCTGCACTGCTCTCCATTGCCATTTTCTGCCTGGCCTTGGTTATCGGTCTTCCCGCCTTTATGAATTTCTATTATCAGGATTCACCGCTCCTGGAGCATTCGCCGGCCATTCTATCTGCATTTCTCGGCTTGGCCGCCGCGAGGCTGATAAAGAGACGAAGACGTCCAGATATATTTCCTCTCTTGGGCGGGGAGATCTCGGAGAAAGCAAGAACCGGTTATGATAATCGCGACCTTCATACCCTGCCCATGCAAAAACTGGCCCAGGATCTGAAAGCAGGACTCAATTCCATCAAGCCCAGTATGATCCTGGATTCAAGGCAGATCAAGGGCAGAGCCCTCTTCCTTGTGCTCCTCTCCGGAGCGGCAATAATCATTTCAGAGAGCGAGATCGTCAATCCATCCGACTTTCAGGCCCTCTCTGAGATCAGAGATAAAGCTATTTCCGCCTTTCAGGATAAGGCAGATGAGCCCGGATTCGGGCAGGAGATCAATCTTACCGGCAACATCTTCGGCAAGCCTTCTCTGGCGGTTTTAAATGAGAACAAGATGGACCTCGAGCTCTATCCGGGCCTTGGAGCAGGATCCCTGGCCAGAAGTGCCGATCCTGTGGAGCGGGCATTCCAGAAATCCCAGGCGGGAGAGGTTGAAGCAGTTGCCTCTGAGCTTTATATCGAGAGCCTTCCTCCCGGGAACAGGGATATAATCAAGAGATATTTCATGATCCTTTCGGAAATGGAATAAAGGACATTATGCTCCTTTATTAACGGATAATGCATGAAATGCCTATTGCTTTGCAAACGGAACTCCGGAGATCTCTTCCAGAAATAGGGCGCCCTCGGCTGTGGAGAATAGGGGCAGATCCCAGTTTGATTCCAGCTTTTCGCCTCTGCGATAGACCATCACCCCTCGCCGCTCCCAGGTCGAAGTTTTGGCCAGGTTTATGCCCCTCTCGAAGACCAGCTCATGAATCTGCGACTCAGAGAGGCCGCGCAGCCTCGCCATGGACTGAGCGGGATTCAGCCCCTCCTGCCTAAGCATGGAGAAGCCATATGAGAAGACATGATTTCTCCAGGCCTCATCCTGACGCTCCACCAGATATCGGAGTATCTCCTCTCTGCAGAGTGGTATGGTACGGCAGTCCATTGTAACCAGCCTGCCCAGGCTAAGAGAGAGGGCGGCAGAGAGATGGCCGGCCACCAGGGAATCGATCTTTTCCACCCGACCCGCCAGCGGCGCCCTGAGATAGATCAGGCTGACCTCATCGGAGAAGGAAAAGGCAAGGGCGGGAGCGAGGCCGGAATCGAAAAAGATGCCCTCTGTGGCCCGGACCATGGAACAGGCGAAATCGAAATCGTAAGGCTTCTTTCTGCCTTCCAGTAATTTCTTGAAGCCCCTTCCATCCGCTCTGGCTGCCAGTGGGGCTGGGGCATACAGGCCGGAGAAGATCTCCCGGCTAATCGACCTCTCGCTGATCCTTTTCATTTCTGGTAAGATGCCGGATGATGATGATGTCTGCCAAGGCTATAACCCAGCGGTATGGAATGATGATCCCTTTGCCGCCCTTCCGATCAAACAGCTCCCGGTTAACATCTCGGACCGCCAAGCCGCTTATCACACCGTTCTCAGGGTCCAGAACAGCATCCTCGACTCTGCCCACAAAAACGCCCCGCTGGGTATAAATATCCTGGTCCAGGAGAGAAGCAATATCCAGATTCATTTTTGGTCACCCAATAAAATTGGTGCACTGGATATTAACCTTGCGAGGGAGGACGCGACAGTGATCGACATGAGAGTAATGGTGCCTTTGGTATAGATCCATCAATTTTTGCATGGAATTTGATTCTTCTCCTGGCCATCGCACCCGGAATCTTTTTCAAGATTATCCCTGCGGTTGATAACTATCGTTCGATATACCGCAAGCAGAAATACATAGAGTGTGGGTCCTATGATCACTCCAAAGACGCCCACCACAAATACGGGCGCGGTATAAGCCAGCAATGTCAAGGTGGGATGTATGCGTGAGGTCTTCATGGCCAGATGGGGGCGGATTATATTCTCCGGCACAATCATAAGCATCACTACTCCGAAGACCAGCAGCACTAAAGACAGGAGTATATCCCCATGGAATATATAATATAACGCCATGGGAACGAATACAAACGGTGGCCCGAGCATGGGCAGGAGTGTGAAAGCCGCCACTATGCCGCCCATCAGGACCGGATAGGGCACCCCCAGCAGAGAAAAGCCTATGGCAGCCATGACTCCGCTGAGTATGGACGTGGTGAAGTATACGGAAAAGAGGGTGTTATAGATGATGTTGAGCTCACGAAGAAATATATGCATAATCTCCTTTTTCTCCTCCGGCACCAGATCCAGGGCCTTGGCGATGAACTCCTTGCCGTCCAGGAGGACATAATAGGTAAAGAATATAGCCACAACAAGCTGGGCGAAGAGAACCGGCAGATTGGTGGCGAAGGAGCTGAGGCCCTTCTCCAGGAGGGGCAGAAGCCATTTGGCTATGGCTATGGGTATATCGCTTATCTCCTCCACATATCTTAAAATCATCTCAATTATGGAATTATAGATCCAGGCGGGAATGGAGCTTTTGGCCCATAATTCGATCTCCTGGATTATGGCAGTGATCTGGGAGCCGGATATGAATCCAGATCTCTCCAGATTGACCATCTCCACCAGCAGCGCTGTGGTGATTCCAATCAGAAATCCTAAAATGAGCAGGAAGACGATGAGCAAAGAGAAAAAGGATGAGATCCGCCTCCTGCGAGTCAGCCGGAAGAAGAGGGAATAAAGCGGTCTGAGCAGAAATACCAGGACCATGCTCAGTAGAATGGTGTTCAGGAAATTCTTGGTCAGGTAGACGGTGATGAGAATGACCAGGGAGACGGTGATCCCGGCTGCCAGGTCAAACCTGCGGCTGAAATTCATGCTACATAATTCGGGCTCGGCAGCATTAAAGCCTTTCTAACTTCCTTATATCGAGGCTAAATCCTGTCCGCCCCGCCCAACTCCTTCTCCTTTTTCACCAGCTCCCCATAGGCTACTCCTGCCTCGGTGAGGATGATCCTATCCCCTTCCAGCTCTATGAGTCCCGCCAGTTCCAGACGGTAAAGCTGATACTGCAGCATCTTATCTCCAGCCGCCTTGGCCACATCTGGGACGGTCAGAATCCCTTGGTTCATAAGGATGAGCATATTCCTGCGGATGGGGCTCTCCAGAGCATGATGCACCGCCGCCATCTCCTCCGGTGAGATGGGCTTGGCCTTCTTTCCTAACTCCATGATCTTCGCACCAGGAATCTGATTGGTCCGGCCTGGCTCATATCCATTGCGGCATTAGGATCCATAGATTCGAGAAAGATAGATTTAAAAAGATATATTCGAAAAAGGCCGTGTCCGACTCTTTTGGCACTGTTGCCTCATGCGGCTTAAGATGGCAGACTATAGATTACTGAGTTTGAAGCAGAAATGGATAGTCATCGTTTCTTCTAAATCCATTCTTTCCGGCGGAAATAAGCCAGCATAATCGCTACCACGAGGAGCATGAATATCAATACCGCCGGATAGCCCCAGGGAGACTCGAGCTCGGGCATGAACCTGAAGTTCATCCCATACACTCCCGCTACGAAGGTGAGGGGGATGAATATGGTGGAGATGATGGTAAGAAGCTTGATCACCTCATTGAGCTTATTGCTCAGGCTGGAGAGGTATGTCTCCAGAAGAGAGGCGGACATATCCCGGAAGGTCTCCACATTCTCGATCACCTGTATGGTGTGGTCGTATACATCGCGCAGATAGATCTTGGTGGCCTCGGTGACCAGGTGGGAATCGGTTCTCTGCATTTTGCTAATAGCCTCTCGCAACGGCCAGACAGACTTGCGCAAAAAGAGCATATCCCTCTTCAAGTTATAGATAGTGGGAAGTATTCCCGGCTCGGGATCAGAGACGACGACATCCTCCAGATCCTCGAAGCGCTCGCCCAGCTTTTCCATGATCACAAAATAGTGATCCACTATGGCATCGATCATGGAATAGGCCAGGTAATCCGCTCCTTGCTTTCGAATCTTGCCTTTGGCTGTACGCAGCCTATCCCGCAGGGGATTGAATACATCCACCTCTTTTTCTTTAAAGGATATGATGAAGTTCGGGCCAAGGATGATGCTCACCTGGTCCATATCCAGGGAGGACTCGCCCAGATCGTCGCCCTCATCATCCTCCGGACTCTCTTCGCTATCTTCGTAGTAGAGCATCTTGAGCACTATGAATATGTAGTCGTCGTAGTCCTCTATCTTGGGGCGCTGGTCGGTGAGGATATCCTCCAGGACCAGAGGATGAATTCCATAACAAGCGCCGAGATTTTCCAGCACATCCATCTGATGAAGGCCGTCGATGTTGATCCAGGTCACTGTGGGCTGGTTCTTGAAACGGAAACATTCCGTAACATCCTTTGCCTCAGCCTCATGATAATTCATGTCGCTATAATCGATGACCGTGATCTTGGGCTTTTCCAGAGTCTTCTGGTTGGGCAGGGGCAGGGGAGGCTCCGCCAGATCGCTGACTTTAGGACTGGCATCGCCATTTTTCAGAAAGCTTAGGGCTTTGGCCCTATCTTTGATATTCCATGAACCTGCCATAATCCATCGCCCTTTTCCCTAGACCGGGGGCATCTCCTCTTTTGCCCTCTCCATGACTATTATCTCGTGCAGATCTTCTATCCCCGGCAGCGATCTGATGTTATCGTTTATGATCATCTTAAGCTCCTCCAGGCTCCTGCACCAGACCTTGAGAAAGAGGTCGTACTCGCCCAGTATACCATAGACCTCGGTGATCTGCGGCACCCGGACCAGCTCGGCCAATGTTCGGTCATGCCTGTCGCCATCGGTCTGCACCAGAATTATGGCGGTCACGGCATAGCCCGTTGCCGCCGGGCAGGCAGCGATGGTGAAGCGCTCTATCACTCCATTGGCTTTCAACCGGCGCAACCGAAACTGAATGGTGGCATCAGAGACGCCGGATCGTCTGGATATCTCCTGAAGGCTGATCCTGGCATTGTCCCGCAGGCTGCGCAGGATGATTCTATCCACCTCGTCCAGATCCGTGCTCTCTCCCATTAATCTACCCATATCCTTAGGCTCAAGCTGATTTCTTGGAATATCACCAACTTCAGAGTATAAATAATGTCCTTTTACCAATAACAGATGATTAAGCCGCTGTCGCTGGCGAGAATCCCATAGGCTTTTAATTCCAGCAGTCCATCTGCGGAGATGGTTATCTGAATCCAGGTGGAATGTTATGGTCGAGATTGGAGATGCTGCGCCGCAGTTCTGTCTGCCGGACGCAGATGGGCAGGATGTATGTCTCAAAGATTTTCAGGGAAAATGGCTGGTGCTATACTTTTATCCAAAGGACAACACCACCGGCTGCACCAGAGAGGCAATTGACTTTACCGCCCTGCTCCCGGCTCTGCAGGATCTCGGTGCGGAGGTGCTGGGAATCAGCCGGGACTCACCGGCAAGCCATAAGAAGTTCGCCGAGAAGCAGGGCCTGGGGATAAGGCTTGCCAGCGATGCCGACCATAAGGTGACCGAGGCCTACGGAGGCTGGGCCCTCAAGAAGATGTACGGCAAGGAAAGCTTTGGAGTAGTCCGGTCTACATTTCTCATCGACCCCCGGGGGAAGGTAGCCCATGCCTGGAAGAAGGTCTCAGTTAAGGGGCATGCCGAGGCGGTGGCCAAGAAGCTGAAGGAGATGGCTTGAGGCGAGGGGTATTCATCATATCTCCTCTCCAAGAGCTAAGATCCTCGTAGTCCATTGATCAGTCCGATTCTTCTCTGAGCAGAGCCTGCACTGCAGACTGGATGGCCTGGGATGAGCCGCCCTTTGGCCTCCAGCCCAAGCTCTTGATCTTCTCTAGGCCGAGAAGCATGACTCTGACATCGCCCTTCCAGCCCCGTCCTTCATCGTCTCCCAAGTAGCGGTAGCTTACATCCTTCAGGCCCATCTGGCGAACGACGATATCAGCGATCTCCGTCACATCCACCGAGTCCTCCGAGCCGATGTTAAAGACATTCACCCTCTCGTCTGAGGCCTCCAGGCAGAAGAGCATGGCCTCCACACACTCTTTAACCTCCAGGTAGGACTTCCTCTGCCTGCCAGAGCCCAGGATCTCCAGCTCGGCGGGATCATCTCGCAGCTTTCTGATGAAATCCACCAGCACCCCGTGGCTCCCCCTCTCCCCCACGATATTTGCAAAGCGGTAGATCCAGGACTGCATATCGAAGGTATGGCAGTAGGAGGAGATCAGGGCCTCGCAGGCCAGCTTGGAGGCGCCATATAGGGAGATGGGGAGAAGTGGTCCATAATCCTCCGGGGTGGGTATCTGGCTGGCCTCTCCGTAAACCGTGGACGTGGAGGTGAAGGCAATCTTCTTTGTCCCCGCCGCACTCATAGCCTGGAGCAGGTTGTGGGTGGCGAGTATGTTCTGCCTCAGATGAACGTTTGAGTCGGTGGCTCCGAGCCTGACATCGGGATTGGCAGCCAGATGAAAGACCAGATCCATTCCCGTCAGGGCGTCTTCGAGACCATCCGTCTCCAGCAGATCGGCCTCTATCAGCTTGAAATTGGATCGGCTCAAGAATGGAGCCAGGTTCTTCCTTGAACCGGAGGAGAAGTTGTCCAGGACTGTGACCTGGTTTCTCTCAAGCAGCCTCTCCAGCAGATGGCTGCCGATGAATCCCGCCCCTCCGGTTATAAGAATAGAAGATCCCTTTTTCATCCTTCTCTGAGAGGAGAAAGAGAAGAGAAAAAGCTTTCCCCATCCGGTTAATCTAAAACGCTAACATAAGCTTTTTATGGATAGCAAACATTTATTCGAAAAGGGGATACAAATGAAAAAAATCTTGAAGATCTCATTGCTATTAATGGCACTGTTTGTAGCAGCTGCCCATCTCTCAGCCGCAGATGAGGGCAGGCTTAAGATTGCTACCACCAGCAGCCTTTATGATACCGGCCTGCTGGAGAGTATTGTGGACAAATTTTCGGAGAAAAATGATGCCACAGTCCAGATTCCCTCCCACGGCGGTACAGGAATCGCTATTGCCGCTGGCCAGAAGGGAGATGTGGATCTTCTTATAGTCCATGATAAGGCCCGAGAGATCAAGTTCATAGAAGATGGAGATGGCCTGGAGAGGCGATGCTTTGCTTACAACTACTTCTACATCGTGGGACCAGAGGATGATCCGGCTGGGATCGTAGGATTGAATGCCTCCCAGGCCTTCAGGAGCATAATGGAAGGGGGACTATCCGATCCTGATCAGATCAAGTTCATCACCAGAGGAGACCTCTCCGGAACTCATTCCAAAGAGCAGTCTCTCTGGAAGGCAGCGGGATACAATTACTCTGATGTCAATACATCCGGACCCTGGTATGTGGATGCAGGAAGCCCCATGGGCGCAACCCTGATGATGGCCAATGAGAAGCTGGCTTACACCCTAACCGATATGTCCACCTTCATGGCCTACAAGGGAAATCTAACCCTGGTTCCCCTGATCGAGGGCGGCGATGAGCTGCTCAATGTCTATTCCGCAATAGCAATTAATCCGGAGAAGCATCCCGGCGTCAACTGCCAGCTTGCTAATCAATTCATAGATTATCTGGTCTCTGCTGAGTGTCAGGAGATCATAGGCACATATGGCCAGGAGCAGTATGGAAGGCCTCTATTCTTTAAGGGGGAGGGCAGTTGCGATATAATGGGCTGCTCAGCTGAGGAATGCGTCGTGCCCACTGAGGCAGGCTGCGCCGCAGCCTGATAGGAGGAATAATTGGAGGAGATCTGGAACGGGATATTGAGGGCTATAGAGCTGATAATAACCCTCAACCCGGAGGTCATGGGGATCACAGCCAGATCTCTCTTCATATCTTTTGCAGCCGTATTTCTCGCTGCAATCATAGACATTCCTCTCGGCGGCCTGATAGAGTTGAGGGATTTCCGGGGGAAAAAAGCCCTGGTAGAACTGATTCAGACCCTCTACGGCCTGCCCACAGTAACTGTGGGCCTGCTCGTCTTCCTGCTCCTCTCTCGAAGCGGACCGCTGGGAGAACTGGAGCTGCTATACACTCCCGCCGGCATGGTCATAGGCCAGATGATCCTCATATCGCCCATCCTGACAGGCCTGACGATCTCCGCCCTGAAGGGGGTTGGACCCCAGATCAGAGATACGGCAGTCTCTTTGGGGGCGGATGAGTGCCAGGTGATCGGAGCCATAATAAAAGAGGCCAGGTTTGCGGTGATATCTGCGGTCTTGATAGCCTTTGGCCGGGCCCTTTCTGAGGTCGGAGTGGCCATGATGATCGGAGGAAATATACGGGATTACACACGGGTCCTGACCACATCCATTGCCCTTCAGACCTCCATGGGCAATTTAGAGATGTCCATAGCACTGGGGATCCTGCTCATAGGCATATCCATGATCCTCAATCTATCTCTCAGCCGCTTCCAGGGAAGATGAGCATGGCATTTCTTGAAGTCACGAATCTGTGCAAAAGTTATGGCCAGGCTGAGATTCTAAAGCAGATCAACATCAGTGTCGATAGGGGAGAGATCCTGGGCCTGGTCGGCCCCACCGGCTCGGGGAAGACCACATTGCTGCGTCTGATCAATCTGCTGGAGGAGCCGAGTTCAGGATCTATTCTCCTGGAAGGGCAAAGGAAATCGGGCCGGCCGGAACGAGAGAAGATAGCGGCACGTCGGCGCATGGCCATGGTCTTTCAAAAGCCGGTCATGTTCAAGTCAAATGTTCTTGAGAATATCTGCTTTGGATTGAGAGCCAGGCAATTGGGCCAGCCGGAGCAGAGGAAAGAGAAGGCGATGCAGGCTCTGCAGTCTGTGGGCCTGCCCGGATATGAGAGCAGGGACGCCAATACCCTTTCCGGAGGAGAGATGCAGAGGATCGCTCTGGCCAGAGCTATTATCCTCCAGCCCGAGTTGCTGCTCCTGGATGAGCCCACAGCAAATCTTGATCCGAGGAGCGCATCGGCCATAGACAGCATCCTGCTAGGCCTGGCGGGTGGGAGGACGGCGATGATACTGGCCACTCATAACATGATGCAGTGCAGAAGGCTTGCCGACCGGGTGGCGGTGCTGGTGGGGGGCAGGATAACAGCTCTGGGGAAAAGCGAGGACATCCTGGGGCGGGCGGAGAGGAGCGGCATATCAAGCCCGGCAATTGCTGGACTTGAGATTCCATGGTAAGGATAAAGATCTCATGGGCATGACATTCTTCGGAAATCATAATCGCTTGCAGCTTAATTCATCTTGACTTCGTTTTACCAAATAGTATCCAGCAGCAAGAGAAAGGATGATAAATCCAATGGCAATGAGATTCAAACTTGGGATCTCCTCTGCATCCAGAATGATTACCTTCCTGGCCAGAGCAATCATGGCAACCAATAAAACCACCTGCACATTGATGGCACGTTCATGAAGATAAATGCTGAATGTCTCCAAAAGCTCGATGCCAATAAGGATCAATAAGAAATATCCGAATATATCCAGCAGTTCATCGGCATCCAAGAGCACGAGAGGAGGGGATAATATATCGAAAGCTATTACGTATATAAGCTCTAAAGTGGCCAGCATTACCACTAGCCCCATGAGAATTGTTAATATAGCAATGATAATTTTCTGAAATTTATCCAAGTAGCTCAAACGCATCCGAGGTATCCCTTCTCTATGTTCTATTCGTTTAGTTGTTACCGAGATTTGATTTGAGCTAGCTTGTCCATGCTTCTCTGGTTAGCTGCGGCATCAGATCTTTATTCAGTCGCTCTTCAAAGGATATATAGGTTTCAATTCTTTGTTTTCCTGGTAACGCAGCAGGAGCAAAAAAAGCTAAAGGGAGATGAAAGACTCCCCTTCTTACCTCATCTATGTCATTTACATGGGGCCAAGCGGTGCAACAACCTTCTTGTAGACCTCATTTAAGACCTGAGCCAGGGCAGCATAAACTGCGGACAGTCCGCAGACGATCCCCTCATATCCGGCCAGAGTCCCTATTGCTGCGCTTCCCAGATAGTCCCTGGCTGCCAGGAGGAAGAACAGAACGGTCAGAGATAGGAACACGAACTGGAGAGCTCGATTGATGCGAAGCGTGCCCAGGAACATGAAGAATGTGAATAGACCCCACATGAAGAAGTAAGCAGCGAAGGCCGTCTTGGAGGTGGCATCGGCCAGCCCGAGATTGGGCAGGAACAACAGACCCACCAGTGTAAGCCAGAAGAGCCCGTAGGAGGTGAATGCAGTTGTCCCGAAGGTATTGTTCTTCTTCCACTCCATTATCCCAGCAATGATCTGGGCCAGTCCGCCGTAAAATATGCCCATTGCCAGTATCATGGAATTCAGCTCATAATATCCTGCGTTGTGTATGTTGAGCAGCACAGTGGTCATCCCAAAGCCCAGAAGGCCCAAAGGTGCTGGATTTGCGGTTGTGTCTCTGATTATCAGAGCATCTATGGTCTGCTTTTTTCCATCTTGCATGATCTAGTTTCCCTCCGCCGCTAACCTAGGAGTTCTTGATATTAAATTGTTGTCCCTAAAATATAAATTAATAATAGTGTAATTGCTCCAGCAATATTTGAATATAAAACAGTATTGTAATCTTGTTTCATGATAATATATGAAAATGTTCTTTATGCCCACTGCAAGATTTAAATCACAAGTCATCTTTGTCCATTGAAAAGCATCTGGAAAAAGATGCTCTTTGCCACAGCATTTCTCAGCAAAAAGCCTCGATAAATTTTAATATATTATGCTCTGCTCTCCACTCAAGGAGATTTTCTTCTAGTTATAAAGAAAAATTTATATACTATCAATTATTAGTAATATATGTATCCCCCAAAATCAAGAGATTCTAAATCATCCCTCCCCTCAAAGCAATTTATGATCCTCCCTTTGAGATCTCAAGGTCTCATCCGAAGATGCTGGCTTTGATATCAATCGAAATCAATCCGCCAGGGAAAGGTCGGATCTTGATAGCAGGATTGGGAAATGGTTAAGTTGGATGAGGAAAAGATATCATGTAAAAGAATCGGAGGATATGATGCCATCCAAAGTAGTTCCGCGTGAATCGGACAATCCCATTCTGGAAGAGTACAAGGAGGACCTGAGCCATAAGCCGGGATACGCAATTCATCCCCCGGGAAAAGATGAGCAGCGACTGGCGCGGCTGGAGGAGACAATAGGAGAGATGCAGCAGATTATTGCAGGTCTGGAGAAGAGAATTAATATATTAGAAGAAAAATGAGACTTCAAATGCGATTTCCTTGATCAGCGAAGGATTGGATATCCTATTCATCAATTTTTTATTGCGGGAGGGATATATTTTTTAAGCAGGAGCGATAGGGATATCACAGTAACCGAGCTTGCAGCCATGGCCAAGCCGGCCAGCTCCGGTCGAAAGGTTATTCCGAAGGCAGGATAGAGGGCGCCGGCTGCCACCGGAACCAGAAGGGCGTTGTAGGCAAAGGCCCAGAAGATATTCAGCTTGATGCGGGAGATGACCTTGCGGCTGAGTTGAATGGCAGCCACAGCATCCCGCAGATCATCCTTCATCAGGACTATATCCCCCGTCTCAATAGCCACGTCGGTTCCGCTGCCTATGGCTATGCCCACATCGGCTTGCGCCAGAGCGGGAGCATCATTGATGCCATCGCCGACAAATGCCACCCTGCTGCCCCCTTCCTGCATTCTCTTTATCTCTGCCGATTTGTCTTCCGGCAGGACCTCAGATAGAGTCTGCTCTATCCCCAGCAAGCCGGCAATCGCTTCTGCGCTCCGGGAATTGTCTCCGGTGATCATGACCACGGATAGACTCATTCTCTGCAAATCTGATACGGCATCCCTGGCCATGGATTTGAGTTGGTCGGATATGGAAAATACGGCGCAGGCTCTGCCATTCAGAGCCATTAGCATGGCCGTTTTTCCCTGGGATTCATAGAGGGCTGCCTTTTCCAATATCTCCGGGGCCAAGGCCAATCCCTCATCGGCAAAGAGCATCCGGTTCCCGGCCACAATCCTGTGCCCCTCTATCAAGGCGAGAACACCCTTTCCCGGCCTGGCCTCGAAGCCCTCCGCCTGGGACAGCTTCAGTGCCATCTGCCTCGCTTTCCTCACCAATGCCTCCGCCAGGGGATGCTCGGATGGAACCTGGGCTGAGGCGGCCAGGCGCAGCGCTTCCTGTTCCTCCAGACCGAAGGCAGCCATATCCGTGACCTCCGGCCTTCCCACAGTGAGGGTTCCTGTCTTATCGAAGGCCACAGCATCCAGCTTCTCCGAGGCCTCCAGGGCTTCTCCACTCTTGATCAGTATTCCCAGCTCAGCACCCCGGCCTATGCCCACGGTGATCGCAGTGGGTGTGGCCAGGCCCAGAGCACAGGGGCAGGCTACCACAAGCACCGATATCATGGCGGTGAGGGAAAAGAGCAGGGTATTATGGGCCACAAAATACCAGTAGGTGAATGCAGCCAGGGCGATGGAGATAATGGCAGGGATGAAATAAGATACGGCCCGGTCGGCTATCCTCTGAACAGCCGGCCTGGAGCCCTGCGCCGCTTCCACCAAGGAGATGATACGGGCTAAAGCCGTGTCCTTTCCTACCCTGGTGGCCCTGATCTGCAGAGAGCCGTTCTTGTTGAGAGTCCCGCCAACGGCTGAGCTTCCCGGCTTCTTTAAAACTGGAATGCTCTCGCCGGTGATCATGGCCTGGTCCACATAACTCTCACCCTGCTCCACCAAGCCGTCAGCAGGTATCTTCTCTCCGGGACGGATGAGGAGGATATCACCCACCTGAACCTCCTCGGCATAGATCTCCCTCTCCAGTCCATCTTTGAGTATGACTGCCTTTTTGGGCTGCAGGCCAACCAGCTTGACTATGGCCTCCGAGGTGCGACCTTTTGCTCTGGCCTCAAGATAGCGCCCCAGGGTGAGGAAGGTGGCCAGCATGACCGCAGTCTCATAGAACATGAAGTCGGGAGTCAGAACAATGCCAAAGGTTCCCAGAATGCTGGAGATGTAGGCCACGCCTATGCCCATGCCGTACATGACATCCATATCCAGGACCCGGTGCCAGAGGGATCTCACTGCTGCTCTGAAGATGGGCAAGCTGAGATAGGCGAAGACGGGAGCAGACAGCGCCAGCATTATCAGGCCCATGGTATCGGGGACGGAGGTGTGATATTGCATGGGAACTATACGATGCAGGGGCAGATGCATCAGAGCCATGAGCAGGACACTTGCACCAGCACCGATGATGATGCGTTTTTTCTTCTCTTCCAGGTCCCTCTGCCGCGCCTCTCTCTCCCGATCAGCAGAGTCCTCCTCTCCAGCCAGACCTAAGAACTGGTAGCCAGCGTCGGCGATTGCTTTCTTAATCTCAGCCAGGCCCATCATTCTGGGATTGAATTTCAAATAGGCCTTCTCCGAGGCCAGGTTCACCCTCGCCTCCACCATGCCATCCAATTTCAGCAGGGCGGCCTCCAATGCAGCCACGCACATAACACAGGACATGCCCCCTATCTTGATCACGAGCTTTTCATCTGCAACATCATAGCCTGCGTCTCTTATGGCCCTCTCCATATCAGAGAGCCGAAGCTTCTCTGGATCGTATTCAACAGTTACAGTCTCTGCTGCCAGGCTAACTGAGGCGGATGCGATTCCATCCAGATTCAGCAGAGATCTCTCCACAGCCGCGGTGCAGGCTGCGCAGGCCATGCCAGATACCTTGATCAGAACCCTCTTATTCGCGGCCATAAAGATACCTCAAGATTTAATATACCTCTGCCGAACAATACTATGAGCCATGAAAATAATAATCTTTCGAGGATCTCGATTTAATTTCCTTTATCATTTGGGCTAGTGAGGCGGGATCATCAAATCTCAGAGACAGTTGGCTGTCTGCACTTTCGCCCCGCAGGGCTGGTCTTTATCATCGTTTTGCTGCAATTTTGTCTTGAACCGCTTTAATCGCGGCATTATGCATTTGATTCAGGTGATACAGATGTCTAAAAATCTGGAATTTGCCAGGCAGGCCTCAGAGATTGCCCGCCATCAGGATGCCATACGCTCTGCCAATGAGGATCTGATCAAGCTAAGCCAGAGGCTGGGGCGGATGATGCCCAGGCTCTCCAAAATGGATCCCTCGGCGATCCTGAACTGGTTTGGCCTCTACAATAGGATCAAGGACATGACCAAAAGAGCAGATGAGGAGATGGACGGCCTCAGCCGCAGTGAACCAGCAGGCTTAGCTCCGTTGCTGCAGCTTCAAGTCGGATGCTATCAAATGCAAAGACAGCGTCTCTGTTTTAAGATGGAGGTTCTGGATGACATACTCGCCGGTATGATGGAGGATCTTCTGGAGAACGGGAGCATTGAGGAGGCTCAGAAGCAGGAGATGCTTTCTGCACTTGATGCCACTATGGAAAAGAGCCTAAGCAGCTCCGAGTGCGCAATAGCCCAGTTCTGAAGACCATCCTACCTTCCTCACTTTTTATCTTTCAATTTCTCAATTTTCTCCAGCGAACCCCAATGCAAGCTGTTGGTTCGCTGTTTGACTCATTGTTGAATATTCGCTATGTATGGGTATTGTCTCAGATTTCTTCAGCTATTCATAGTAGACGCTGCGACTTACTTCAATCGCCAAGCAGAAGCAAGATATTGGCAACTGGAGACTGCCGGTGAGAATCCCGGAGGATCATATATCGTCCCTCAACATTGGTTTCAGTCTCTCTTATCGGATCTTTTTCTGAGTCATGGCAAAGGCTTTTAAAGCTCATCTCGGCATGTGCCTGGCCAAGCAGCCTCTTTAAATCATGCGTCCTTGCCTCATATTTGCATTGATTCCCATTGCCAGCAAATGCCCTTTCAGGATTCTAGGCAAGCTCAGAGTTTCATCGGCAAGAGAGACTCGGATGAATGCCATGTTCGCGGGAAATCTGTGCTAGCGTCTTGCCGGATATCTTAAATTATCGTTTTTCCGTCTCCTCATTTTGCCATTTGCTCCCATCTATTAGAATAGGCATTGCTTAACTCATTGCCCGATTAAGGGATTCACTCCAAGGTAGAGCAAACATTTATATCGTTAGATCTATGATTAAGCAATGGATTTGGATGGATATTAAAAAATTTATTTACCCTCATATAAAAGCTATGGCTAGCAAATTAGGAATTAATATCATATCGAGTGAGGTCGAAAATTATTTTAATGTCCTTGAATTTATAATACCTTGCTATTTAGCATCTAATGCACCGTTCAGTTTTATTCAAATAGGTGCGAATAATGGGATCCGATGGGATCCATTGCACGAGCTGATTCTAAAACATCATTTAGTTGGATTGCTTGTGGAGCCATTGCCGGATATGTATGAACAACTTAAGGAAAATTATTCTAGTGAGTCCCAGCTTTCATTTGAAAACGCTGCTATCGCAGCCGAAAATTGTACGCGTACTCTTTTTAGGATTAAACCTAACGCTGATGTGCCAGACTGGGCGCATGGGATGGCAAGTTTCAAAAAAGACCATCTTAGCGAATTTAAGCGATTTATACAAAAAGTAGAAGTGCCCACGTTAACCATCAATGCATTGTTACGTAAGCATAAGATTAATCACGTTACTCTGCTGCAAATTGATACAGAAGGCTACGATTTCGAGATAATAAAAATGTTCTTTAAAGAACCTATGTTCCCTGAAATTATCAACTATGAAAATGGGAACCTCTCCTATATTGATGATTTAGATTGCCGAAGATTGTTAAAAAATAATGGTTATCGATTTATAGATATAGGCGATGACACATTGGCAATAAGAGGTGGTTCACCTATTCATAATATATGATAACGTTTTTCAAAAATGAATCGATCAAATTTCGACCGCCCGGCCATGCGAATAGAGGAACACAATAATAGAATGAATTTTATTTAATTTTATCTCATTGCTCTTTAAAATGAATGATCATATCCGACATGGCCCAACTTTCATGCAACTTTCATGAAACAGTATCCTTCGGATTATTTCATCCAATTCAACTAAGAATTTTTCTGACTGATTGAAGAGCATTCGCGAAGCTAGCCTCGTGCATCTGCTGGCTCTACTGCTAAACATGGCTGCATTGGTCGGAATATTTCAGATGCTGCTGGTTTTCAAAAGTTGGGCTGTAATTGTATCCAATTATGCCCTTGAAATGCTGATCCTATTGAGGCGCAACTACTTTGACAAGCTCATTTACTCATCAAGAATACCGGATTGTAGTTTCGATATACTCATGTAATAAGATATCATTTTTGAAGGAGCTTTCAGCACTAAATCAAGATTCAGAGTAGAAAGGGCAATTATACAATTCCGCTGCGAAGAGCTTAATAGGAGTGCGGAGTGCGGGGAAAGAGATACTCGCACATTTTTACTAGCAATTGCGGATTAGTAGGATGCGTAGTGACAGTAATAGTACAACTCCTTCAGATTGAGGGAGTTTTAGAAAAAAATTCAATTGAATATACTCTGATAAAACTTTTCTTTCAATTAGGATGGTGGACTCAACAATTTGCGCGATTGGTCTGGCTTCTCCAAAATTGCTCAAAAAAATATTCCACTCATAGCCACATAGCCAAAGCCTTTTAGTATACCCATAATACTATATTATAAATAGCTAAATGAGGAGTGATGATATATGAATCTCAAAAGATATCGACAAAAGAGCAGACTATATTATATATCAACGGCAATTTTGATTGCACTGTATTTTTGTGCCGTCGCCTCTCCTGGTCAGGAATTCGATAACAGCAATTTATCTGTTGCACAGTCTGAGGCAGATATGCTCTTTATGCTGCTCCAGATTCAGGCAGACGTACAGGGCAAACTTAATGATTTCGACGCGGACTTGGCAAATGCTGCTCAAAATCTATCAGTAACAGGATTGGACGGATCTGATGCTCGCGAAATCCTGCGCAAGTTGCTGGAGACTAACTCAAACCTGGTCAGTTCAATTACGTTAAGCAAGGATGGAAAGATAATTACAGCAGAAGGCAAGGGAAACGAGAGCGCAGAAGGGGCTGATATAAGTAGCCAAGAACATATTGCCCGATTTTTGCAGACCAAAACCCCTGTATTTAGCAAACAGTTCCTGCTGGTAGAAGGATACAACGGCACATCATTGGCCTATCCGGTATTTTCACCGCAAGGCGAGTTTGTGGGAGGCGTCAGTGCAATCATTGAACCAGATAAGCTGCTGAATGCCGTGGTAGCTCCTCAGCTTCGTTTTGACGTCTCCACTAGGAGCAATATTACCGATTACAGCTTCTGGTTGATGCACTTAGATGGCCTAATTGCCTATGACCGAGATGCTAGCCAGATAGGAAAGAACCTATTCGAAGATCCACTATATGCGCCATATCCTAGCCTTTTGGAGTTAGGAGAGAAAATCATCGCAGCGAGGTCAGGCCATGGGTACTACGATTTCCAAGTCACTGAAGGCGATAATAGAGTAGTGACTAAGGAAAGCTATTGGACAACCGCAGGGCTTCATGGCAGAGAATGGAGGCTTGTCGTCACCAAGATGATACCGTAGAGGAGATGAAGATGCTATAGGAAGGTGTGGACTGTTTAGGGAGGGAAAATTAAGGCCAAATACGATTCAATAGGGGTCGAGATGTAAGGCAGCATCCTTCAGGTTCGGAAGCTTTAATACATAGGGGGGGGTGCGGAGGGTCACGAATACCCAAACCTTCAGGTTGGGAATGAAGTGAGCCCTCGCTTTTTTGCATCTTTTCATCCCTTTTTGCGATAATTAGGATATTATGATATGGTTGAGTTGTCTTAAGTAATCAAAGAGAAAGGAGTGACATATCTTGAGTCTGGATAAGAATGGGATTGCATCGTTTTTTGCCTTTATTGCACTGATAGAGATCGCTATAATTGGTGGACTAGCATTAGCTCAAACTGATCAGGATCCCTTTGGCCTGGAAGAAGCATTAAAGCAAACCATAAGGATCGGTGCCATATACAACCTGGAGGGGTCTCAGTCGCCCCTGGATCTGCCGTCTTCCAAGGGCGCAAAGCTTGCTGTTCGAGAGATCAACGCCCTTGGTGGGATCGATGGCCGAGAAATCGAGCTGATCTTATGTGATGGGAAGAGCGATCCTGCAAAGGTTCGTGAATGTGCAATAAAACTTCTAGCCGAGAATGTCTCGGCGATGATGGGTTTGAGCGATACAGATATGGTCAGAGCTGCAGCGCCAGTGGCGGCGGGGTCTGGGATACCTTTTGTGACCTCAGGCGCGACCTCTCCGAGGCTAGCAGATGAGTACGAGGGCCTATTCCTGGCCTGCTTCGGCGATGATGTCCAAGCCGCAGCTGGAGCTGAGTATGCCCATAATGAGATGAACCTTAGAACCTGCGTCCTTCTTATGGATGGCAATATGGAGTACGCCCGTCTCCTTGCCAATTATTTCAAGGACCGATATCTGGCTCTGGGTGGAGAGATCGTCATGGAGAATTTCATCAATGGCTCAGATCATGGGAGCCTGAGCCAGGCCATTGATATTGCGGATCCGGATATGATATACATAGCAGCAGGGCCAAAGGAAGCAGCGGCTATGATCGAAGCGATGCACAGGGTTGGGATTGATAGCCCTGTATTTGGAGGAGACAGCCTCGACTCACCTGACTTGAGACGAGAGGGATTGGGCAAGATTATCTTGTCGACTCATGCTCTCCTGGATGAGACCTCCTCCCGTACAGGTGAATTCGCCCGTGCCTACCGGGCCGAGTACGGCTACCCTCCTGAGAACGCCTTCTCCGCTCTGGGATATGATACAGTCAGACTTCTTGTTGAGGCAATAGACAGAACTGTGTCGGGCGATCCCAAGGCGATTATTGCGTCCCTTGGAAATACCTCAGGATTTAAGGGAGTTACAGGAGATATAAGTTACCAGAGTGCCGGTCGCGTGCCCAACAAGGATGTGACTATGATTTCGCTGATCGATGGAGAGATCGCGGGCTCAGAGATCGTGAAATCCGCCAGTATTCCCAGCATTCCCAATATATGAGATGACATATGAAATATTGATAGTATATATTTAATTTTTTACATAAAAATTGGTGAAATGCTGTATCTTTTTTCCTCTAGCACAATCAAGGAATCTATCAGGAAGTAATCCGCTGTTTTTTGTCTTTTCTCCATTTTCTGGATAACTCAGGCCATATGCGAAGAAGATGTTAATGGGCAACTTGGAGGAGAAATCCTGGAGGCGGATCAACCGCAGATAGTCCTTCCTAGGGGCAATGATGTGTGCAGTTTCCAGGTAGCACGTAGCTATTCAGGTCAGATCACCTCAATCGACTATATCTACAATGGTCGGATGGAGATGTCTGGCGATCCGAGGTAAATATTGTTTTATCCTCACTCCCGACCCGGATTGTCATCCCCTCATTTTAGTTAAAGGCACCTACAAATAGTATAGCTATCATTGCTCACTGGGTGAGTTCCTATGATCAATAGAGAGCTTTGTGCCATCATGCTAAGCATGGGATTGCTCCTTTTGATAAGCATTTCCGTGAGCCAGGATTCTGAACCGCTTGATCAAAAGGTTATTTCTCCAGAAAATGCAGTTTTGGAAAGCATTACTTTTGGGCCACAGACTGTTAGCGGAGAGACTTTATGGAGGCTAGTCATTGCCTCAGACGCCGTCAGCGCAAATCTAGCCAAAGTAGAGACCACACTCATGAATGCCAGCATAGCCCTTTCAGAAACAGGAATTGATGGGCCTGATGCTAAAGAGGTTCTATCAAGGCTCGTGCTGGCCGACCCTTCTGTGATCGATTGTATTACTATCGATCCTACAGGCACAGTGCGCGAGGTGGAGCCATCATCATTTGAAAGCATTAAGGGAGTGAATCTGAAGTCACAGGAGCATATAAATAATACTATCAGTACTCGGCTATATTCTGGATTCCATCTCATAAAGGCAGTTGAGGGCGTATATGCAATCGACTCGGAGATGCCCGTTTTTGATCACAATGGGACCTTTATTGGAACGGTCAGCTTAATGTTTAACAGCAGCCAGTTCTTTGAAAGCATTCTTGCTCCGTTCCAGCCTGGTGGTAACTCCAAGATATGGGTGAGCAAAGCAGACGATGCAACCATACTTTATGACACAGATCCTTCACAGATATTGCTCAATGAAAGCTCTCCTGTGTATCAAAACTATCCGGAACTCTTGGTACTCTCGGATAGGATGAGCATAGAGAGAACTGGTTATGGAACATACGAGTTCTTAGACCAATCTCATGGGGAAACTATAAAGAAAGGCTGCTACTGGACTACTATTCCCAATCAGGGTACGCAGATGAGACTTGTTCTAACACTCGAACTCCAACCTTGATGGACTGAATCAAGGCGGCTCATTGTGTCGGGCTGGTGCATCCTGATATCTGCACCAGTCCTTCAATCCATCCATGCCATCCAGCAGGTCCTACTGCAGGCGTGCAATCAGAGTGCGGTATTTTTCTAGAAGGCGTATCTCCTGCAATTTCCTGGCGACGCTAAAAAAATTTGATGAGCAGCTTATGCCTTTAACCGATGGAGCTTATCAATGGCGGCTAACACCGTCTCTTCATTCTCAAGATAAATCAGCTCAATCTCATCGTCAGAAATTATCGTTCCAAAACCATATCCTTTGCTCTCGGCGATGTATAGGGTTTTGTTATCCGCACCAATTGCCCCAGCAAAGCCCTCGATAATCTTTTCTCCGTCTCTCGTATATGTTACATTTCCTGTGAAGAGGCGGTCATTCTGCTCGGAGATAGCGAAACTAATGCTGTCGTTTTCCACCAAATTATAAGCACCATCTGCGCCAACATATCCCGTTGTAGATCCAGTCCAGTTGCCCACTAGGTCTGTAGCTTGCGCTGCACAGATCCCTGTAATCAGGATTAACAGCAATCCTAGCCCAATTTTCTGCGTGCCTCTCATTGTACCACCTTGTTTATAACAAGCCTCCATTCTGTACCATGAAGAACAGCTGTTGTCCAATAGCACTCTTTGGTCACTTCAGCTTTATTTCCTTCTATCTCCTGGAAGAAGCTATAAGAGCCGTAGCCAGACCGTTCGGGCATGATCCTTTGTTCAACAAGTTTCAGAAGGCTGGGGAACGATTTATAAAGCGGATCTTCAAGCAGGAATCTTCCAATCTGGCTTGAATCTTCGTCATAGAGAAGTAGCCCATCAAGATCCATTACCCAGAAAGTATAGTCAGTAGTATTGCTTTGAGTCGAGTCATTGAATTGGAGCAAGGTAGATGCCAAACGATCCAGCAGCTTATCTGGTTTAATGATTGCACTGGTGCCTCCCAGGAATTCACCTTGCTGAGAAATCACTGGGTATTCGAGAACCGTGCCGTTATATCCTTCTGCCAGAAGCAATTGTTTGCTGAACGCAGGGATTTTGGTCTTCAGGAAGTTCGCCACAACTTCCTGGCTGCTTATATCCGCGCCTTCACTTTTCTCGCATTCCCTGCATTCAGCTATTATGATCTTTCCCTCCTTACTGAAAGTAGATGCTTCGACCAGGTTTAAGTCAGTCTCTAATAGCTTGCTCAGGACTTCACGAGCTGCATCTCCCTCTAGTCCAGTTTTTGACAGATTTTGAGCAGCATTTGCCACATCGGAATCCAAATCAGTCAGGCTACCCTGCACATCAGCCTGAAAATGGAGCAGAATACAGGACATATCTGCTTCAGAATCTGCGGCGGATAAATTCCGATTACCTGTATCCTGTCCTAGAGCAACGATTGAGCAAAAAAGCAGAATAGCTACAAGCGTCACCGGCGCGAAGCTTACTAGCCTTTCTCCAGGATATTTTTCCCTATTCATAGATTATCACTCCAAATCCCTGAGGATTCTAGATATCCACCTCAAATCAGACATTTTCTGCCCCGTTATCAGCATACATTCCAGAGCCAAGAAGCCAAGAGCCATCCATATCGACCACATAGCTGAGCTTTAGCGTATCGGTCATGTTTCTTGATGGATCAGGATAGATGTAATAAATGGAACCATTCCCCATCTTGGCCACATCAATGACCTGCTGGATGAAATAGACTCCATTGGGATCTTGAGCATCGATTCGGTTTGTGCCTACTAGCTCCGGCTGGTACGGAAGAGCTAGGCTCTGTCCATCGTAATCATAGGCAAAGATATAGCGTCCATCTCTGGTAAAATTGCCCTCAGCATCATTGAATACTTCAAGAGCCTTCTCTTTGCCGTTCTCTTGGGCGAACTGCAATGCTTCATCCACATAGGCAACGAGTTCTTCTCTCTCTTCCTGATTAAAAGAAGCAGATACATTGGAGAGATACAATCCGGATCCCAGGTATAGGCTATCATTCACATTCTCGATGTAGATCTGTTTCAATTCCTCTTTGCCATCATGAGCTGGATTAGGGAATACGATATACATGGTCCCACCCCCCCTCTTAGCCAGTGCGAGCTCGCGGCCTACGACATCCACGCCATTGATGTCCGACAGGCCGGTCTGTCCGACTAAGCTGGGATTAATGGGATGGGCGATACAGGTTCCATTGAAGTCATAGGCGAAGATATAGAGATCTCTCCTTACAAAAGAACCAGTTGGCTTGTTGAACTCTTCAAGAGCTTTTTCCATACCGTTATTGTTTACATAAGTTACGCCTTCATCCACAAAGGCCATTACCTCATTCCAAGAGGTGGTTTGATCGGAAGCCAGACACGGAATTGTGGTAACCGTCAGAAAAACGAATGCTACCACACAGGTTAATGCAGCAAATTTCATGATAATTCTCCTGTCAGCAAGTTATAAACTATTATTATGTCATTAATTTTAAAGGTTTCCCGGCTATTGCCTTTCTGATATATCCCGCCATCTTTCCCTCGAAAACATATCACTCATCGCGTACATTTAAGTGGCCTCATAACTCCTTTAAGCAGGCTTGCATAAGATGGAAGTGAGGACTTTTTACGCTTAAAGTTGCGCTGCTGGTTACGTCTTATTTTTTTGAAAAACGATATCTATAGCTCATGGTTACGGGGTTGCGGCAGTTACGTAATTTTATATTGAGAGTAAAAATTCTAAGATAAAGTAACCTTTCATAAAAAAATTAATTATATAATATATACGTAACACACGTGACTACGCAACTCTATGTCTATTGCTATTGATTTTAGAGTTACACCTTGGTTACGGAGTTACGCCATTTGAAGTCCCCCTTCCCAATCACTCTATCCCAACTTACGATGCCGATCTAAGCGGAGTACCATTTTTCGGCATCTATAATAGATAGGCTATTCTTGCGATAGTAAAGGAAAAAGGCATCTGAATGAAGACTGGAATTGCTAATCCCCCCTTGCGTGGTAGTTCGGCCCGCCTTGGCTATTCAAACGCATGCGTCTCTTAGCAGGCGTGATAGTGGAGGCATTGATCTATGAGCACGGCCAGGAGGAGTTCCTTCGTCGTATATCCGATCCCTAGTTCTTGGATTCGACTGGCACTCATCAGGAACGACAACTGTCACAATTGTCGCGCCTTGGATGCCCGTCTGCTTGCAGCAGGTTGCGCAGATATCCGGCTGGATTGGTGATGCACACGCCGCTAACATCCCAGCAAACAATCCAATTAGAGCAATGTTCCTGATGTTCATCGTTTTAATCTCCTTAGAAGTCTGGAAAGGTGGTGAAGTGGAGTGACGGCGACGGAGAGATACAGAGACCGGTTACCCGCGTCTCCGTGTCTCCTTTACTGCAGTGCTATCGCCACATGGTGAATGGGGTGACGAGGTGACTTATTCACCTCGTCTCGTAAGCTCATATCTATATGAGCCCCTTCCATGTCTTTCTTTATTCAAAAAGCTCCATGAAAGAATAGAAGCTTTCTGGAGTTCCTCCGGAAATAACCAACTTTCCATTTGCGACGGCGTCTTCAGGATCGAGCTTCGCCAGAACCAGTTGCTTCCAGGTTAGCGAGTCGGTCACGATCTCGAATTGGCCCTTGCTCGCGGACGGAGGATCCACCTCGAGGATGCCCTTACGAACGTTCAACGTGTAGTGATCTGGCACCTTGGGGTCATTCATCTTGATGTCGGTCAGCTGAAGGTTAACGACGATGTCCTTCTCCACCGATTTCGATGCATTGAGACTGACGGCCAGGATGCGATGCAGGGTCGCCATGGGCATCAACTCAACAAAGTTATCTTGGATGCTCGAGAAAGCACGCTTTGGGTCCCCGAAGCCGTAGTCCCTATGGGCCTGGTCAGTCATCAACAAGTAGTCGGACAGGAGCATGTTGCGCGCCTGCGCATTCATCGTGTTTTCTGCCAGGGCCAGCATGGCCGCCTTCTTGGTCTCGAACGCCACAGGGTTATCCGGGTCCAGCAAGAGCGCATCGTCGGCGAGTCTCAATGCCCATTCCAGGTTGATATCAAGAGCCGCCTGGGCTTTACTTGCCAGATCACCGTCGCCTTCAGCGAGGAAGGCCGACATCTCTGCCTCACTCAGAGTAGTCTGTGGAAACAGATCCCTTACTTCGCCGGTGTAGTAGCCGCGGTAATAGCGGAAGATGTGGACGATGTTCCATTCTTTCGATCCATAAATCTCCTGCAAATAGGGACTGGAGGCAAGATGGGGCGGCAACACGATCAGGTCCATCATCTCCCCCGCTGTATAGCCTTTGTTCATGTAGTAGAGTGTTTGGTCATTCACGAACTGGATTGCATCGCTGAAGTTGGTGAGATATTGGCTGACGTTTTCTTTTCCGCTGGTGACTGGATTGGAGCCATGGATCGCCACCAGGTATTCGGGATTGAGTCCCCTGGCAATCTTCAGGCTATTGACGTAATCCAGTGGATCCCTCAGGCGGCTGCCTCGCATGGTCGAGATAGCCGGAAATGCCTCGTAGACGATGGCGATTTGGATCAGGACTTCTTTTTGCGGCAACCACACAAAGAGGACATCTGGCGTCTCACCGACTACGGGAATGAGATCTACATCAACGCCGGCGATCGTCAAATTTGTCTCTTCCTTGATGGTCTTTGTTGGCGCCAGGAAGCCTGATGGCCCGAGAGTCTGCGGCCCACAAATGCCGTAGCCGACATACCAGCCTTCTCCGTCCTGGACGGGTGCGTCCTGGAACATCATTCCTCCCATCTTGAGGGCGCCCTCGGCTCGCGACGAAAAGACCGGGCCAAACCACTCGCTGAACAAGGAACTCAGCAGGTTCTCGTGACCGATGATCTCCGTTTGCTCGTTGGCAAAGACAGAGGCGCCATTGATATGGCAGTCGTGGTGGTGGGTGTAGATGATTGCTTTGACGGGTTTCTTGTCGAAGATATTGTCCAGGTTGGCATTGAAGGCATCCTTGACCTTCTGTGCCGCGGGAATGCTCTCCCCTGGATCTACGACAATCAAACCGTCGACGCCCTCGATCAGCACGGGATTGTCCCGGTTGTACCCTCTGGCAACCCAGACACCGTCTGTTACGTTTAACACTGCGGGTGGAAAGAACTCCTCATACTTGGCCAGGAGCGTCGGATTGACTGGTACGGTCTCCGGCTCATATGGCGCCGATACTGCTTCAGGTTCTTGTGCCGCTACGTAAACAGCTGTCCCGGCCAGAGCCAGGATGGCCACGAGGGCCAAAAGTTGGAATTTCGTTTTCATTGCCTTTTCTCCTTATCTTTTGAACATCGATCGATGCACGGCGAATGTTTCGCCGTACTTTGTTTCCGCATAGCCGTAGCCGTTTCTATTCTTCTCCATAGTCCCCCTTCCCAACCTCGCCACTGATTCGGGTGAGTTCGATCAGGTTCGTAAGCTTTCAATAGCTCCTCCTTTCTAGGGGCTAGAATATCCATTACCTCGGACGCCAGTCTTCGTAGGGTGGCTGGCCCTCACACCGTTCGCTCAAGAAGGCGAACAATTGCTCCAAGTTAAAGAACAACTGGCTCAACGGTATGCGGGCTTTCAAGGGAGGCGCGCCACTGCCTGCAGCCTTACTCGCTCCGAAATACTCATTTATGATTATTATAGTTAGCGGTCATTTTTTAAAAAATCGACAGAGATAATTAAAAAATTAGATAAGATCTAACGTGAAAAGTTTAAGTTCTTGGAGAAAAGGTCCAAAGCATCTATTCATCGCTAAAATCTATATATAAGAAGCGATTTTTTTCATTATTAAGGATAAATTAAATCAGTGCGAAACCGCTATGCAGAGATATTGAGGAGTGCGGGGAAAGGGATTCGAACCCTTGAACTCCTGCGAGAATAGATCTTGAGTCTATCACCGTTGGCCTGGCTTGGTTATCCCCGCATCCGACCTGCCTTCTGAGCAGATCGAAGAAAACCAGGCATCTGCAGGTTTATGAATCTTGCCATCAGCAAGTGCAGCTCTGGTCAATGTTTACATCTTTTCCTTCCCCATCATTTCCCATCTCTTATCCATCTCTTCACCTTCTCTCTGTCATCATGGGAGATCTAAGATCTCGGCCTCATCATGCCCGGCAGGCCTACTGCCATTGCATCTCTTCTCCCTTCCATTGCTCCAGGATAAAAACAGATAAAAACCAGTTCTGCATCATCCCCCTCCCGAGGAATGATTTAGTGACGGTCAAGAGAGAACAGATTCTCATCGAGGCTCTGCCCTACATCCGTGAGTTCTACGATTCCATAATGGTCTTCAAGATCGGCGGGTCGATCATGTCCGACCGCACCGTGCTGGAGGACTTCATCCAGGATGTGGTGCTTCTGCGCTACATCGGCATCCATCCCATCATCGTGCACGGCGGCGGCCCGGAGATCTCCCAGGCCATGGAGAAGTTCGGCAAGAAGGCCGAGTTCGTGGGCGGCCTGCGGGTAACCGACAAAGAGACCCTGGGCATAGCCCGCATGGTTCTCCTGGGCAACATAAACGCAGAGCTGGTAAACCTCATCGGAAAATACGGCGGCAAGGGCATCGGCCTGTCCGGTCAGGACGGCATGTTCCTCAAAGCCAGGAAAAAGGCGCCCCTCAAGATGGAGGGAATGGAGCCAGTGGATCTGGGATTCGTGGGAGACGTGGAAAAGGTGGACCCGGAGATTCTTATGGTCATGGCCGGCAAGGGCTATATACCGGTGATATCTCCCATCGCAGCAGACGACCAGGGCAACAACCTCAATGTCAATGCCGACACCGTGGCCGGGGCAGTGGCTGTGGCCATGAGGGCCAAGAAGCTCTTCTCCATCACCGATGTGGAGGGCGTGCGCCTGAATCCCGATGATCCAGCCAGCGTGATCTCCGAGTTTCGGGCATCCGATTTCGATCGGTTGGTGGAGGAGAAAGTGATCCGGGGCGGAATGATTCCCAAGGTGGAAGCCTGCGTGCGCGTCGTGCGCGACGGGGTTGAAAAGGCCCATATCATAGACGGCAGAAAGCATCATGCCATCCTCTTGGAGCTGCTCACAGACCAGGGCGTGGGCACAATGATCAGACGGAGCTGAAAAAAAAGAGAGAAGGGCATGCCAGGGGAATTCTCACCTGATTGAGGAGACCTGAGGATCATCTTTCTTTCTCCAATTTCTTGGCTTTTTTCTTTTGGAAGATTAATTTAATCCCAATATCGGGCCAGGCTTCGTTATGCAGCAATGCATTCATTTAAGAAGGAAGAGCTATAGCCATCTCATATCTTCAGATCCTCCTTCCTAAATACATACTCTCCTTCTATGTGCACTTCTTCCGGGAGCCCCCCGAAGCTGGCCCGCAATATGAGGTCCCCGATCTCCTCTTTCATCACCCGGACAATGCCCATGATGGATGAGGTAGGACGGGCGTTGACATCCACAGCCCGTGGCTTTTCCCCCAGCACGAAGTCTATGCCTGCGTAGCCCCGGAGATTCAGCGCTTCCGAGGCCTTCTTTGCTGCCGCCCAGATCTCACCGGCGCGGGGAGTCCTGTAAGGCACCTGGCTGCCCTGATATTTGGGCCCCTCCCCGGAGAAGTCCATGATCTGGCGATTGATGGTCAGGGGCAAAAAGCCCTCCCCGCTGGAGATGAAGCTGGCGGAGAGGTGCAGCCCCTCATGATAACGGGTCACGATCTCCTCCGGTCCGGCTCGGGCATAGGAGGTGATGCGTACCCCATCCGAGCCGCACCCCGTGCGTGGCTTGACAACATAGCGCTGGCAGCCCTTTTCAACGGGATCGGGCTTCTCTACGATCTCGGCCACAGGCACTCCCGCCTGCGCCAGGGCTTTTGTGCAGAGCAGCTTGTCCGCCGCCAGGGCCGCTGCCGCCGGGCTGGCGCCCAGGTTGACCGTACTCCTCTCCAGGATCTGCAAGAGATGGGGCTGCATCCCGTCCGGGGCAATGAGGAGACCAGCGTCTGCATCTCCTTCCAGGTGGGCCTCAAAGTCACCTTCTTTTCTGATGAAAACAGGTCGGCCTTCAGCCAGCTTTGGCCCGCTGGTTGGATAGACGACATCATGCCCGCTCCTGGCAAAGCTTTTCACCAACGCGGCCAGCATAGCCCGGCCCTCCAGCTCCACCGTGCCGCCCAGACCGAGAGCGGAGGCGTATTCTGCAACAAGGATCTTCATGGCAGATCCTGAGGAGATTGCCGCCTGATATACTTAAATCCCAGGCCCTATTCTCTTCGCTTCGGCGATGAGAGGATGGGTTTTTTCTCAGACTGGGATCGATTGTTTTTTATCCATCCTTGCTTCTCTATTGTCTCAGGTTGATCATCAATGTCCGGCTACTGGGATCCGCATATTGAGCGCATGCCCCTTGAGGACCTGCATGCCCTGCAAGAGGACCGACTCAAATCCGTGGTGCGCTATGTCTACGACCACTCCGCCTTCTACCGCCAGAGGTTCAAGGAAGCAGGCGTCGAGCCTGGCGACATCAAATCTTTGGCCGATGTCGCCAAGCTGCCCTTCACCAAGAAGGTGGACCTGCGAGACAACTATCCCACAGGCATGTTCAGCGCCCCCAAGAGCCAGGTGGTGCGCTATCACGTCTCCAGCGGCACCACCGGCAAACCCACTGTGGTCGGCTATACCAAGGGCGACATCGAGACCTGGTCCGAGTCCCTGGCCCGGGCTCTGACCTCCATCGGCCTGGGGCGGGATGATGTGGTCCAGGTGGGATACGGCTACGGCCTGTTCACTGGCGGCCTGGGGCTGCACTATGGTGCGGAGCGCATCGGCGCGACAGTGCTGCCTGTGGGGACCGGCAATACCGAGCGGCAGATTGAGCTGATGCAGGACCTGGGCACAACGGCCATAGCCTGCACCCCATCCTACTTCCTGCACATCATGGAGGTGGCGGAGAAGATGGGCGTCTCCATCAAGAACGACACCCTGCTCAAAGCGGGCGTCTTCGGCGCTGAGCCCTGGTCTCTGGAGACCAGAAAGAGGATTGAGGATGCCACAGGCATCAAGGCCTATGACATCTACGGCACCAGCGAGATTTCCGGGCCCCTATTCACCGAGTGCTATGTCCAGAAAGGCATTCACGTCTGGGGGGATATGTTCCTGACCGAGGTCATAGATCCCAAGACGGGGGAGGCGGTGGAAGACGGCGAGAGAGGAGAGCTGGTCTTCACCACGCTCCATAAGTATGCTCTGCCCCTCATACGCTACCGCATCGGAGACCTATCCATCATGGACAGCGAGCCCTGCGATTGCGGCCGCACCCACCCCAGGATCATGAAGATACTGGGACGGACAGATGATATGCTCATCATCCGGGGCATCAACGTCTTCCCCAGCCAGGTGGAGTCGGTCTTGATGAATATCCCCGAGGTCGGCGACCACTGGGAGATACTGGTGGACCGCAAGGGGCCCCTGGATATGATGACTGTGAGGGTGGAGTTGACCGAGAGGGGCTTCTCGGACAAGATAGGAGACCTGATGAAGCTGAAGAAAAAGGTCTCCAAGGAGCTGAAAGGCGTGCTGAACATTGCCGCCGAGGTGGATCTGGTCGAGCCGGGCACCATACCACGCTCCATGGGCAAAGCCAAGAGAGTCACAGACAATCGCAAGGTGTAGGAGGCTAATCATATGTCGGAGATCAAACAGATATCCCTTTTTGTGGAGAACCGGCCGGGCAGAACAGCCAAGGTCGCCAAGACCCTGTCAGATGCAGGCGTGAACATCAGGGCTCTTACCATAGCCGAGGCGGGGGACTTTGGAGTCATACGCATGGTTCTGGATGATGCGGAGAAGGGCTACAGGGTGCTGAAGGACAGTGCCTTCACAGTATCCATGACCGATGTCCTGGCGGTGGAGATGAAGGACACACCCGGCGGGCTGTACGAGATCGTCAACACCCTGGGCGAGAATGAGGTCAATGTGGACTATGCCTATGCCTTTGTCACCGCCAAAGCCCAGAGGGCCATGCTCATTTTGAGGGTGGACGACATCGCCAAGGCCAGGCGGGTTCTCGGCGAGAAGAAGGTCAAGATAGCCACCAAAGAGGAGATCCAGGCTATTTGATTCAATTATTTTATATTTTTTTAATATTTTAGTTATTTCTAGAATATATCCAAAGGAGATCTCAATGACATTGAATTTGCATCATGAAGCGCTTAAAAATTTTAATTATCACGCAGAAAAATTATTAAAAAATATAGTTATTATACATAAAGAAAAAGACCTATCGTTAATAGAAAAGCCTTCTTTCGAGCCTGATCATTTTATTTCCGCAACAATCACAGAAAAAGAAATCAAAGGCGACGTGATAATCTCTTCACAAAATATGATTGGAATTGAAAATGGGCGTTTTTTTATGCATCGCGGGAATAGAATAGGATTATGTGGAGAGAATTATCAGGATCTTTTAAAGATATCTAAAAATATGCAAAGAACAAAGCAACTATCTCCGTTTATTAGCATTTCTTTCCTAAAAAATAATATATTTAATTGGATAAAGGAGAAATATTTAAATAACACACCAATCTCAATGACGGATTATGTCTTAAATAAATGTGAACAAGAGCTAAAGGATCTGGAAATTTGGATACCAATAGCGGAAACTTTTATTCAATCAGATCTGCAAATTGGAAAAGTAATAATAAAGACAATTTCAAAGGAGAGGCTTGATCTATGGTCGAACCTCGTGAGCAAAGAAGGAGATCGAAAAGAGGAAAGGAAGAAAGGATTCATGATGAGGTATCAAAAGAAATTGCAGGGTATCTCAGCTGCGACAATGAAGATAAATGCTGAACCAAAACGTGCTTTTGAAATCGCATTGGAAGAGTCTGAGAAAGCGTTAAGCATCTTGAGGATTTTCGACCCAGCTATCATTCATCCTAGATTAAATTCTAATATAACATTACTCGGTAAAGAGCATCTCGAAAGCTATACATATTTCGTTCTGAATGATGAGAAAGACCTATCCATAGAAGAAGGATTCTTAGATGGTTCTGGAACTGCATTGGAATTAAGCAATAAATCTATTTCGATGATAAAAACTATGGGATTGGACATATTAAGCAAGGTTCTGGTTGAAGGTCCAAAGACAAATTTCCATAAACAGCTTCTCGACTCAATATTCATATATTCGAGAAGTCCTCTAGCTAGAGACGCTATAGACAAGCTAATCTATATCCTTGTCGCGATAGAATCTATTCTTTTAAAGGACGACAATGAGCCGATTCAACAAAATATTAGCAGAAGAATGGCATATATGATAGGGAATACAGTTAAAGAAAGAAAAGTTGTTATCGAAAATGTTATTAAAATATATAAATTGCGTTCTTCTTTTATTCATCATGGACAATACATTGATGATTTTGAATATGAAACACTATTAACATTCATGAGAAATATCTGGAAATTTTATCAAATTCTAATTAAAAAAATTAACGACTTTAAAGATAAACAAGAGCTAATCGACCGAATAGAGTATTCCTTTTTAAGCGGCCCTCCTGCAGCGATTTGACAGAAATAATATCCACGAACCAACATTCTTTGCTGAAATGGACTATTGTTGATTACCGAATTATTTCTAAATGAAAACCATGCAGCTTGCACTGAGTGCTCCATTTGACTTAATTTTATTTTAGATTCCGAGGTAAAATTACTTAGATTATATGCATTCCAATTCCAAAATATGTTCTCCTCTTTTTCTCCCGGTCATAGGAAATTAAGCTGAATCTTCCTTTTTTCATTCTCCCACCGCAGTAGAGCAGAGAAAATGATTGAGCAAGCTTGAAGTTGGAGAGACCAAGGATCTAAAGATTGGCCGAAATCTTGAATACCAATCTGTCCCTGGCACTAGCTGTGAAAGCCACCCATCTCCACCTTGATCTCTGCTCGATGCTTCTGCTGAGCCTTCTCCTTCTCTCCGCCCCCGCCTGCGCTCATGTCCCCCTCATGGCCGGGGACAATTACCTCATCTCCCGGGCCATGCACATCTCCGATGGAGACAAGTCCTGGGCGGTCTACGGCCTGCTGCCGGAGATGGGAGCGCACTACTGCAGCCTGGACCGAAAGGAGGGTGAAAGGATCTATCTGTCGCTCTTCAAGACCGCCGACCCTGGTGAGAGCGGATTTAGGCCATCACTCTTGCTCCTCGGGCCGGGCTTGGAGGAGTCTATCAAGCCGAATCACTGGCCGCCCCTGCCGCCGGGGGCGCTAGAGTTGAAGCTCCATCGGGCAGAAGAGAAGACTGCCGCCGCTGCCACTTATGAGCCCTTCGGGCCCAGCAGCTTTATCGAGCTGGCGGAGATCAACCTCACTGCTCCGGAGGCCGGCCGCTATTATGCCGCGGTATTCAGCAATGCTTCAACACGGCCCGGCAACAATATCTCCGCCGGAGCCGGGGGCAGCGGCCACTACGGCCTGGCGGTGGGCTATAAGGAGGAGTTCAGCTTCACCGACCGCTTCGTCACCCCCCTGCGGCTCATATCCGTCTATCTCTGGGAGGGGCAGAGCCTGAGCATGATACTGATTCCCTACCTCCTGGCGGAGGCCATTGCCCTTCTCTTCTTCTGGCGCGGATCGCGTCGAACCTCCTTCTGCCTGGCCGGACTCCTGGCCGGATTCCTCTTCCTGGCCACCAGCGCCTCTGCCTTCAACCAGATGGCCTTCTCCCTCACCCGGGCCCCACTGGGCCCGGAGGTCTACATCACCCTGGCCATAGGCCTATTCCATGCTCTGCTGGGGGTGGCCGCCATTCGTCTGGCCCGGGGCGAGGCGGGCATCTTGCAGAGGGCCCTTCTGGCCGTAATAGGCACAATTGCTCTTCTGGCCGGCTCAGGCCTGATCATCGGTCCGATGCTCTCGATGGCTGCCAGCTTCCTGCCCTCCAGAAGCGGAAATATCTTCGCCAGAAACAAGGCTCAGGAAAAGAAATAGCGGTGCACTTAAAGAACTCGTTTCGCGGGGCGGATCAGGATCCGGTCACAATCGATGGCATCCTGCTGACAATATTTTAGAAAAGGAAAAGGCCTCAATTCCAGGTCTTCTCCGAGCCTTTATAGCCTTCCTCTCTTCAGAGGTCACCGCTTCACTCTAATCCCTGCCGCTTCCAGATGGTCCTTGACCTGCCCCACAGTATACTCTCCCCGGTGGAACATCCCCGCCGCCAGGGCCGAGTCGGCCTTGGCCAGGGTAAATCCCTCCAGTATATGCTGGGGTGTGGAGGCCCCGCCGCTGGCTATAACCGGTATGCTCACGGCATCAGTTATAGCCCGGGTGAGGGGAATGTCATAGCCTATGTTGGTCCCATCCCGGTCCATGCTGGTGGGAAGCAACTCGCCCGCACCGTACTGCTCCATCTTGCGGCACCAGTCGATAGCATCTATTCCCATAGGCTTCCTGCCGCCGTATATAACCAGCTCAAACCAGGCCAGACTGCCGTCTTCCATCTCATAGACATTGACATTGGGGACAATCTCTTTATTCCGGCGGGCATCCACGGCCAGGGTGATCCGTCCTGAGCCGAATGCTGCCGCAGCCTCTTTCACAAAATCAGGATTTTTTACCGCAGCGGTGTTGATTCCCACCTTGTCCGCACCAGCATCCAGTATCTGCTTAACTGCCTCCGGGCTTCCTATTCCTCCCCCCACTGCAAAGGGAATATCAACCTCATCGGCAACCTTGCGGGCTACGTCCACCATGGTCTCTCTGCCCTCGTGAGAGGCGGTTATATCCAGAAACACCAGCTCATCCGCTCCCTGCTCTTGATAGCGTCTGGCGAATTCCACCGGATCGCCCTGTCTCTTAAGGTCAACGAACTTGACTCCCTTGACCACGGATGGCACTCCGTCCACCACCTTGACATCCAGGCAGGGCACTATCTTGGCATAGTTTTTCCCGTCATTTTTGAATATAATTCATTCCTCCTATTCCATGTCCTGAGCAATCCGGGTAGATCAGGTCTGATATAAATAAGCCCCCCATCTTAAGGGACAGATTGTCCATGTCCATGAGCATAGCCAGGGCAGACAATGAGTTTCTATGTTTAACAGAAAGAATAATTGGTCGATGCAAGATAAGCGACGCGAAATGAGCGATACGATTATGGAGTAAATGCAAAAAAAAGAGAGAGGTGCGACCGAAGGTTCAGCTAATTGGCCACAGCCAGAGTCAGATTCCCATGAGGCATTACCAGCATCCTGGCATCCCGTCCCTGCCGGGCTCTGGCCATCTCCAATGCCTCCGGCAGAGTCCTGGCCGCGGCAAAAAAGCACATCTCCGCCATCTCATTGGGCAGGGAAGACACCAGGATGAGATGATGCTCCAGCGATTCCCTGGCCAGGAAGGCAGCCTTATGTCCGCCGAACTCATACTCCCTTCCAAACCTCTCCCAGCACTGCTCCGCAGAGCAGGCCTCCCGGGACCAGCGCTCGAATACCGGATGGCCCAGCCCCTCGCAGCACTCCGCCACCAGGATGATGCTCCCCCCGGGCAGGGCGGCGTTCTTGGCATTGTCCAGGGCTTTTTGAGCCTGGAACAAGTTGAGGTCCTTGGGCCTGCCTCCGGCGCAGGTCACCACTATATCTGCCGGCTCAACCCTGCGCCGGTACATGCGATCGACGGTTGCCGCGCCGCTCCTGTGCGCCCGGATATAGTCACCTGCCACCGCCTGAACGATCTCATTTCTTCCGTTCAAGACCGCATTCAATATGAAATCCAGCCCCGCCACCGCCGCAGCATCCTCCATGTCCAGCCGAACCGGGCTGTCCAGCCTCCCGGTGGCAGAGCGCGGATCTCTCATCAACTCATGGTTTCTGATCACGGAATTCTCCGAGCTGACCCCGGGCAGCACCGCCTTGGCCCCGCCGGAATATCCGGCATAATAGTGATACTCGATGTTTCCCGTGGCTATGATCATATCGGAGGAAGCCACGGTCTCGTTTATCTCCACCGGGGTTCCCCGGACGGTCTCTCCCAGATGAACGCATCTGCCGGTATCATGCTGCATGTGAGGCACCTTTATGCAGCCCTGCAATAGCCGCCTCACCTCATCCTCCGTCATCCTGCGATGCGTTCCCAGGCCGAAGACCACCCTTATGTCCATGATCCCCAACTCCTTCAGCCTGCGGATAAGATGCGGCAGGAGAATGTGGCTGGGGGCGGGCCGGGTTATGTCGCTGGCCAGAATGGAGGCGGAGCGGCAGCCGGCAAGCTCCTCAAGCCTCTTTCCCAGGGGCTCATCCAGGGATCTCTCGATCTCGCCATCCGGTGCAGCCGACAGCTCCTGCTCGGCCACCACCTCCGCTCCCTCATCCAGCATCAGCTTCAGAAAGCCCTGACCGAAACCCAGCTTGACCCATCTATCATCGACCATAATGCTCATGCCTTCCAGACCACCGCCCGGCTGAGCATCTCGGAGAAGGCATCGAATACAGGCCGGTCGGAGGCAAATAGGAAATAGTCCGCCCCCACCTGGCTACAGGCCTCCTGGATTCGGTTGTTGTGCTGGCTCAGCCGTTTCAGATACTCATCTCTCTCCGCATCGGTTATGCGAGTGATCACCGGCTCACTTCCCTCCGGGTCCACAAACTTGATATCTCCCCCATAGTCCAGCTCCATCTCCGAGCCGGCCAGCACCTGGATCACCACCAGCTCATGGCCGGCCAGCCGGTAGATGGAATATAAAACGTCCTCAGTCTCACCCAGCAGGTCGGATATGAGCACCACCAGGCTGGTTGATTTGAGCAGGGAGTCCATCTGGTCCGCCACTGCTCTGTGGCTGGTTGTCCCTCGCGGTTTTATGGCATCCAGCACCTCTATGCTCTGAAAGAGGCTCTTGCGCCCTCTCTTGGGCTCGCCGGGATATAGCTTCTTGCAGAATAGGGATATGGCATACTTCTCATTTTCCGCCGCGGCGAGATAGGCGAATCCGGCTGCCAGGCGTGAGGCAAATGAGAACTTCTCTTCACAGTCCATGCTGGCGCTGCCGTCCAGCAGTATATGCACCACCAGGCTTCTCTCCTCCTCATGCTCCCGGATATAGAGCTTCTCGGTCCTGCCGTAGACCTTCCAGTCCACCAGTTTGAAGTCGTCTCCCCTTCGGTACTCCCGGTAGCCCACGGGGCTTATGCCATGCCCGAAGCGAAGAGACTTTCTGCCGCCGCTGTAGGCAGTGGAAACCCTCTTTTTAACCAGCAAGGAGAACCGATCCAGCTCCTGGAAGAACTCAGTGTCCATGACTTTATCCCATCTCTTATTCTAGAGGGACCGGCTCTTGAGGATATCCGAGACCACCTGATCCCTGGTCAGCCCTTTCCTCTCTGCCTCGAAACCGAGAATTATCCTGTGCCTCAAAACGGGATAAGCCATGGTATGCAGATCCTCCTTGGAGACATAGTCTCTGCCCTGCAGAAAGGACCTGGCCTTGCAGGACAGGATCAGGCCGATGGTAGCCCTGGGGCTGGCGCCATATGCTATCCCGGGCCAGCTTCTGGTAGCCAAAACCAATTCCACCACGGCGGACTTGATCTCATCGGAGACGGGGATGTCCCGGCAGAGCTGTTGCAGGGCGATAAGCTCCTCCTTGCTGACCACCGTCTCCACCTCCGGCTCGCTCCGGATGGTGTACCTCTCCAGTATCTCCATCTCCTCCTCTCGCTTCGGATAGCCCATCAGGATCTTGAGCAGGAACCGATCCAGCTGAGCCTCGGGCAGAGGAAAAGTGCCTTCCATCTCTATGGGATTCTGGGTGGCCAGGATGAAGAAGGGCCGGTCCAAGAGGTAGGTCTTGTTGCCCACTGTAACCTGCTTCTCCTGCATGGCCTCGAGAAGTGCGCTCTGGGTTTTGGGAGAGGCCCGGTTGATCTCATCGGCCAGGACGATATTGGAGAAGACCGGCCCCGCCTCGAAGCGGAAGGCTTTGCCCTTCTCCGTCTCATCAATGATTGTGGTACCGGTGATATCCGCAGGCATGAGATCAGGAGTGCACTGGATTCTGCTGTAGTCCAGGCCCAGGCAGGAGGCAGTGGTCTTGACCAGGAGGGTCTTGGCCAGGCCGGGATTGCTCTCCAGCAGGGCATGACCTCCGGCCAGTATGGAGACCAAGAGCTGCTCTATGGCCACATCCTGGCCCACGATAACCTTATCGATCTCCTTCCGGAGCCTCTTGAAGATCTCCGGTGAGCGGCTATAGATATCTCTCAGATCCTCCGACATTCTTTCTCCTCACACATTCAGTTACCGAAGGTCGTTTTCGCCTAATTATATCTTTTCCCCGGAGCGGGATGCCCATTCCCGGAGCGGCATGGATAAGCATAAATGCTGCAAGCAGCTAATTATCAGGCATTATGCCCGAAAAAAAGGCCATGTGTGAGCTGTGCCCTCTGCGTAGATACTCCGAGCGGCATCCCGGTTCGTTGGTGGATCGGATCTGGCGCTGGCATACCGGATGGTGTCCGGGCTGGAAGGCATATCAGAGCTCTTTGCAGCAGAAAGGGCCATAGTATATTTGTAGCCACCGATAAGTGCGCCTGCTTTGAGAGGCTGGAGGAGAAGCGAAGCTGCTGATTGGAGGAAGTTTGATATGAGCATAATCTCGGGTAAAGAATTGAAGGGCCTGGCAGAAGGCATGATCGATGAGGATTCCCAGACCCAGATGTGCGGCCTGGAGCTGACGCTGCAGAAAATCGAGCGCTTCTCCTCCTCCGGCTCTCTGGCCTTTGATAATAAAGAGCGGATTTTGCCGCAGACAGAGCATATGGATTTCGATTCTGACGGCTGGATCAGCCTCTCCCCAGGGGCCTACCTGGTGACCTTCAATGAGATTGTGAGCATTCCCAGGAATGCGGCCGCTCTGGCCCGGTCCCGGTCCACCCTGCTGCGCTGCGGTGCGGCTCTGGAGACAGCTCTATGGGATCCGGGCTACCGGGGCAGGAGCCAGAGCCTGCTGGTGGTCCATAATCCGGCCGGACTGAGGCTGAAGAAGAACGCCCGGATGATGCAGCTATTATTTCTCCGGCTGGAAAAAGAGGCGGAAAAGGTGTATTCTGGAAGATATCAGGGAGAGAACATCTAAAACAGGGATGATCTGCGCCACTATAGCCGCAGATGCAGATCTTCAGCCCCGCCTGGAGCCGGCCCATGTGCCGATGAATCTTCTCACCTCCCCCCAGGGGACCTTTCGGGCAATGGTCTTTCTCTTGGCTATCATCTTTGGCAGCCCCAGCAGGCCGTCCCATTTGGCCTTGAGCACCACCCTGGCCTTGCCCTTCATGGCGTAGTAGGGCAGAACCATCAGGTTCCGGCCCAGGATCCAGGGAAGGCAGGCGATCAAAAATGGCAAAGGATAGTTCTTGGCCGGCAGCCACATGATGTTTCTGTTGCCGTAATATACTGCCAGGTCCGATCCCACTCCCGCGGTGGCCCCATGCAGATGATGGGCGACGGCTTTCGGGACATATATGCATCTCCATCCGGCATGGCGGGCCCGCAAGGTCAGATCGATATCCTCCATGAAGATGAAGAAGTCCTCGTCGAAGAGGCCGATCTCATCCAGCATCTTCTTGCGGTAGAGAGCAGCTCCAGCGCAAGCCCCAAAGATCTCCTCCTGCCGGTCGTACTGGCCCAGGTCCTCCTCCGATGCTCCCCGGTCCCAGGAGGCGCCGCTCCGGGAGAGGCACAGCCCGGTGGAGTTGATTCTGCCGTCAGGATATACCATCTTGCTGCCGCACATACCGACGCTCAAATCGGACATGGGTTCAATCAATAGATCCAGAAAATCCTTTTCCACAGTGGTGTCGTTATTGAGGGTGACTATGAACTCCCCCCCAGCCTCGCGAATTCCGGAATTATTTCCCCCCGTAGAGCCCAGGTTGACCTTGTTTTCGACTATCCTGGTCCAGGGAAAGCGGGATCTCATGTGCTCCACGCTTCCATCCTGGGAGGCATTATCCACCACTATCACCTCATAGTCCCTATAGGTCTGGTGGGCAAGGGAGTTGAGACAGTCATCTAAAAACCTCTTTCCGTTGAAATTGACCACAATGACGCTAATCTTGGGCATTCTTTATCACCTCCCGGTAAATCCTCTCCACCTGGAGAGCCACGGTCTTCCAGCTGTATTTCTCCATCACCAGATCTCTTCCCGCCCTGCCCATCCTGGCTGCGCTCCTCTCATCAGCTATGATCGAGACCATAGCCCTGGCCAGGGAATCATGATCCTCCGGCCTGACCACGATTCCAGCTCCGCTCTTAGCAACATCCTCAGCCACACCTACAATATCGGTGACCACAACGGGACGGCCGCAGGCCATAGCCTCCAGAGGAACAATTCCGAAGCCCTCCTGCTGTGCAGAGAGTGATGGAAGAACAAAGAGCTTGCAGCCATTGTAAATCTGGAGGAGCCTCTCCTGAGAGATGCGGCCCTCAAATCTCACATTTCTCTCCAGGCCGAGATCTCTGGCACTTTGCCGGTAATGATCCAGCAGCTCTCCTCCACCTCCCACTACCAGCTTTACATCTGGGATCTGCTCTTTGACTGCCTTGAGCGACTGGAGAAGCACATCCAGCCCCTTGTAGCTGTGGAAGGCATCAAGAACGCTCAAGAAGAATATGTCCCCTTCGTACTGCTGCTGCAGGGGATAAAAGAACTGGGTGTCCACTCCCACCGGCACGAACTCGACCTTATCCATAAAGGGCTCCAGGCGGTCCGAGACATGCCTGGGCCGGGCCACCAAAATCCTGGCCGATCTCTTGAGTAGCAGATTAAGGGCGCTGGCATTGTAAAGCCTGGCCAGATGCCCGGCCATTCCCTCTCCCACAATGTCATTGTGATAGGTCAAGATCAAAGGCTTCTTTTTGGCCAGGCAGGCGAGAAGGCTCCAGTCAGCGCTCCATGGAGTGGGAAGATGAGTGTGCATGACATCGAAATTCTCCCTCGAAAGCGCCAGAGGAAGCCCGAGGGTGATATTGGTATTGGCTATCCGGCCAATGCTTCCGAGAGTCCGGACCGATATCCTTGCGTCGCAGTCCATGTCCCTAGCCGATTCGGAGCAGATGACCTTGACCTCATGGCCCAGGTCGGCCAGGGATCTGGTGAGATTGAGGACATAATTCTCCACTCCTCCCGTAGCATAAAGCCGGACCGGAGTATGCAATATCTTCATTGCAGACGGCTTTTTTCCATCTCTATGATCTCGGTCAATTCCATGGCCGCAAGTCTCCTTGCCATATCAATGCACTCTTCAGCAGGATTATTTATAAACCTGCTCTCATTTCTCTCATCGATCACTGAGAATCGATTTCAAAAAGACTGCCGGCAGGGGTTAGCTTTAAATCCTGTTTCAGCGTGGAATAGCGATAATATGCGACATGGATCAGAGGGCAGAAGCTGCCCCGGATCTGATTCATTTTGGTATTATGTTAATATTATTATAGAGCAGGATAGAATGAACATGGGCTGCGAGAAGAAGAACATACTGATAACCGGAATCAGCGGATTTGTCGGCTCCCTCATGGCCAGAGAGCTCATAGACAGAGGAGCAAATGTATTCGGCCTGGTGAGAAGGCGCTGCGATGGGATAATTCCACATAATATCAAGAGGCAGAAGATCGAGAGGGGCATCAACCTCATTGAGGGAGATCTCGAGAGCATCTCCAGCCTGGGAAATGCCATTTCCATAAGCAATCCAGATATGATATTTCACTTCGGTGCACAGTCCTTCATTCCCAGATCCTTTTCTGATCCTTTGGAGACCATGGGCACCAACTGCTGCGGCACTGCTAATCTTCTTGAGGCCATCCGCCTGAAAGACGCCGATCCGGTTGTCGTCTTTGCCGGAAGCAGCGAGGAATATGGCCTGGTCATCTCCTCCGAAAAGCAATATGAAAAGGCCAAGAGCCGCTACGGATCGGTCTTTCCGGAACCGTTGAGAATACCGGAGATTCCCATATCCGAAGAAAATCCCCTCCGACCGATGTCTCCCTATGCCGTGAGCAAGGTATACGGAGACTACCTGATGAGAAATTACTGGCACTCATACGGCATCAAGACCATTGTTTCCAGAGCCTTCAACCATGAGGGAGCCGGCCGGGGAGCCATGTTTGTGACCTCATCCATAACCAGCCAGGTGATGAAACTCAAATTCGGCGAGATCAACCACTTAAGCATAGGAAATGTGAATGCCTTCCGGGACTGGAGCCATGTCTCGGATATAATCGAAGGCTACATCACTCTGGGAGAGAAGGGAGAATATGGCCAGGTCTATAACCAGGGATCGGAGAGAACAAACTCCGTCCTCAGCTTTCTGCTATTGAGTCTGGAGGGGGCTGGATATGAGATAAAAAGAATCAATGCCTTCTCCGGAGATAAAGCCGTGGCTGATCCGCTCATCAAGGAGGACTCGCCCCTCTTTGGAATGAATTTTGAAAGGACCGGGATTGACGATCTGATGCTCCGAGAGGAGCTGGAGTATATGCCGGAAGATGGGGGTATAATTGTTCATACAGATAAAGGAGAGATCAAGGTCAATTTCGATGCCAATAGGTTCCGGCCGGCTGAGGTTCCCATACTCCTATCCGATGCCAGAAAAATCAGGGCTATAGGCTGCAGCATAAAATCCGGCTTGAGGGATATAATCTCCGACCAGCTCAATTATTATCTGTCAGGAAAGGACAGGAGAGCGGCGTAGATACCATTTTTGCACCATAATCACCGTGGCCCGAAGTCCATTTCCATTCTCTCATCCGCAAACATTTAAATGGGCAAGGCGGTCTCTAGAGCGATAATGATGAAGCCCAAAACGGGGATTGATAATAGATGAAAGGTCTGATCCTTTCGGGTGGTCACGGGACCAGGCTGCGGCCTCTGACATACTCGCAGCAAAAGCAGCTCATACCAGTAGCCAACAAGCCAATACTCTTCTATGCCATAGAGGACCTGATTGAGGCAGGCATTAGGGAGATAGGAATCGTCGTCGGCCCCAACCGGGACCAGGTCCAGAAGATTGTGACCGGCCGGAAGTGGGATGCCAGAATTCAGTTCATCTACCAGGAGGAGCCCCAGGGGCTCGCCCATGCCGTTCTGATCTCCCAGGATTTTATAGCCGGAGAGCCATTTGTGATGTATCTGGGAGATAACCTTCTCTGCAATGGCATAGTTGAGCATGTGCGCCTCTTCCTGTCGGGAGAAGATGATGCTTGCATCCTTCTCACCGAGGTTGATCAACCGGAGAGGTTCGGCGTGGCTGAGCTGGACGAAAAGGGACGGGTATTGCGATTGGTGGAAAAGCCGAAGGTCCCGCCATCCCGGCTGGCACTGGTGGGTGTTTACCTCTTCTCTCCGGCCATATTTGAGGCGGTGAAGGAGATCAGGCCCTCCTGGCGCGGCGAGCTGGAGATAACCGATGCCATACAATGGCTTATAGACAAAGGCTATCGTGTTAAAGCCTCCCTGGTAAGCGGATGGTGGAAGGACACAGGCATGCCGGGAGACATACTCAGCGCCAACAACCTCATCCTGGACAGCCTTCCCTACTCCTGCTCCGGCCTGATCCAGGGCGGCTCCCAGGTGCAGGGAAGGGTAGAGATAGGAGAAGGGACTGTCCTGGACGAGCACTCCACTGTGCGCGGCCCGGCCATAATTGGGCAGAACTGCAGCATATCCAATAGCTATATCGGCCCCTATACCAGCATCGGTAGCGATTGTGTTATTCGCAACTCCGAGATCGAGGGCTCTATTGTGATGGAGGGGACGGAGATCGACTTTAAGGGCAAGATCGTGGACAGCCTTATAGGCACCAGGGTCAAGATAGGAGAAAGCTCCAAAAAGCCCGTCGGCTACCGCTTTATTGTGGGGGATGGATCAGAGGTGAAGATATGATCGAGGGGGTGAAGACCAAGAACCTGAGGGTGATTCCTGATGAGCGTGGCTGGCTGATGGAGATTTTGCGCTGCGATGACGAGATCTTCAAGCGCTTCGGCCAGGTATATCTTACCACCGCCTATCCCGGGGTGGTCAAAGCCTGGCACTATCATAAGAAGCAGACGGACAATTTCACCTGCATAAAAGGGATGATGAAGGTGGCCCTCTATGACAGCAGGGAAGAATCGATCACCAGGGGTGAGGTAAACGAGTTTTTTGTGGGAGAGAGAAATCCCCTGCTCATAAGTGTGCCTCCCATGGTCTATCACGGCTTCAAGGCCCTGGGCCAGGATACGGCCTACTTCCTCAGCGTGCCCACCCATCCCTATGACTACCGGGAGCCGGACGAGTTCAGACTGTCTCCGGACAGCGATCTGATACCCTACGACTGGCTGCTCGAGCCGGGGAAAAAGCACGGCTGAGGTCGAGGATGAGGCTTCTTGTTACCGGCGGCGCCGGCTTTATCGGCAGCAACTTCGTCCGGCATATTCTTAAAGCCCGGCCTGGGTGCGAGGTCGTGGTCTTGGATGCGCTGACATATTGCGGCAGAAGAGAGAGCCTGGAAGATTGTCTGGGGGATATAACCTTTTATAAAGGGGATATCTGCGAGCCGGCTGCTGTGCATAAAGCCATGGAGGGATGTGATGCAGCAGTCAATTTCGCTGCCGAGACCCATGTCGACCGCTCCATTTCCGAGCCTTCGGCATTTATTCGCAGCAATGTGCTGGGAGCGCAGGTCCTTCTGGAGGAGGCCCGATCGGCCAATCTGGCGAGATTCGTTCAGATAAGCACCGATGAGGTCTACGGCAGCATCCTGCAGGGCTCCTTTCGGGAGTCCGACTGCCTCAGTCCCTCCTCTCCATATTCCGCCTCCAAAGCCGGGGCCGATCTGCTGGCCCGCTCTTATTTCATCACCTTCGGCCTTCCCGTGGTCATCACCCGAAGCTCAAACAACTTCGGGCCCTTCCAGTATCCCGAAAAGCTGATCCCATTCTTCGTGCTGCGAGCCCTAAAGGATGAAAGCCTTCCTGTTTATGGATCGGGAGGCAATGTCCGGGACTGGCTCTATGTAGAGGACAACTGCCGGGCCATAGATCTGGTTCTGGATCAGGGAAGGCCGGGGGAGATCTACAACATAGGAGGAGGATGCGAGCTTTCCAATCTGGAGATAACCTCGCGCATTCTTTCTCTGCTCAATAAGCCGGAAAGCCTCATCCGACATGTGGCGGACCGGCCGGGCCACGACCGGCGCTACTCTGTGGACTGCAGCAAGATAAGAAAACTGGGATGGAGGCCGGAGCATCAATTCGATGAAGCCCTTCAAGAGACCATCCAATGGTACCTCGATAATAAGAGCTGGTGGCAGGGGCTGCTGTAAGCCGGAAGGCAGATGATAATTCCGACCAATACCGGATGCATCGAGCCCCACCGATCCGAAGCCCCAATGGCTCTCTCATGCCGCATTTAGGATGAATATAGCACCCATAAAAAGCAGTCCTCACAAAAGCCTATCTTCATTCCCATGGGCGAAATTCAAGCTGCAAGGATTATTTTTTCTAGTCCTGCTGGCCGCTCTCAAGCAATAGCAGACTAACGAATGTCCCGGAGAACAGGGTTTGAATTCCCAGGATGCAAAGGATCATGGCCATCATGGCGCTCTGAGCCGCATAAAGGGCTCCGAAGCCGGATGCGCCCCAGCTCAAAAGGACCCGGGCACCGATGACAATCCCTGCTGCAAGCAATAAAATGCCCAAAAGCAGCTCCTTTTCCAGGGAATGGTAGCTCAAAAAATGCTCCTTTTTTCCCTTCCGGTGCAGCCTGTAGGAGGCGGCGAATGCTCTGAAATACAGTCCCCCTAACAGCATCTGATAGCCTATGATCACCAGCAGCCCTCCCAGGATCATGGAGTGCATCCTAGAGCCGCCGCTCAGGTAAACCTGCGCCGCCAAGAGCAGGCCGAGGATCATGGCCGCCAGGCCGGGAAAGAGAAGAAAGGGTCCGGGACGGTAGAGCATCATAAAGCGAAGATGCCTCCAACCATCGGTGAAGGAGTTGAGCTTGGAGGCCCCCTTACGGGGATTGTAGACTATGGGAACCTCGCAGATCCTCAGATTCATGCCCGCCGCCTCAATCAGCATCTCGGAGGCGAATTCCATCCCCCCTGATCTCAGGCCCAGGCTCTTTAAGGCCGGCCTGGTTATGGCCCGCAGTCCACAATGGGCATCGGATATGCTTGTGGAGAAGAGCTTATTCAGTATCCAGGTCAGGACCGGATTGCCTATATAGCGATGCAGGGCCGGCATTGCCCCGGGAATGATCTTTCCCTTCAGCCTTGAGCCCATAACCAGGTCATAGCTGCCGCTTTGCAGAAGGGAGATCATGCTCGCCATATCGGCCGGATCATATGTCAGATCCCCATCCATCATGACGATATAGTCGCCCCGGGCCTGCTCAAAGCCCGCCAGGTAGGCGTTTCCATATCCTAGCTTGTCCGGCTTTATCACCCTCGCCCCGCAGGAGCGGGCCAGATCGGGGGTATCATCGGTAGAGCTGTCCGAGACCAGGATCTCACCCTCCAGGCCCATATCGGCGAAGACCTGCCTGGCTCTATTGATGCACTCGCATATCGTCTCTGCCTCATTTTTGGTGGGGATGACAAGTGTGACATCGGGCACGTCCTGATGCGTTGCTCCTTGATCTGTTAAGCTTTTCCCCGTCATATTTTCCCTCCTTGCTGATTGGCAGAACATCGTCTGAGCCGGCGCCCTTGGATATCGACTGGATGGCCTGGAAAGATATCTTCCGGCATCAGCATGGGACGGCAACATAGATGTTGTGCTTGTTGCTGACAATCTGGACATGCACCCGGCCCAGATCCTCCGGGCAGTCCATCACCGAGACCACCCTGTTTTTGGCCACTCCCAGCATCTCGCCCTGAACCCACCCCTGCGCCCGGATATCCACCCAGATCTTCTCTTTCCTCTCCAGGACGATGGGAATCATGGGACGCCTCTCTATGGCGAAGTCCTGGGGCCTGAGGCGAAGCGGCAGGCAAAGCTGCTTCTCCCATCCGGCCATGCTGCGATTATAAAACTGCCACCAGCTCTGGGAATGGACCTTGCCCGGAGTTCTTCCCAGCCGGTAATGCTCGAACTTCTGGATGCCCAGAGGCGGCCACCTTTTCCCCGCCCCGATATCCCGGGCGAAGCGGATCAGATCCGGTATATCCTCGTCATTGATGCCCGGAATATACACCGGGGCTATAAGCAGGTCTATATTGCTCTTGGCTATATCCTCTGCCGCCTGCCTGATCTTCTCTATGTCAAAGCATATCGAGCCGGCCAGATAGGCCGCCCTCTCCGGCTGCAGCGAGTGGATGGAGAGGTTTATCCGGTCCAGACCGGCCTGTTCCAGCTCACTGATCCGGGGCCGGGAGAGGAGGGTGCCGTTGCTCTGCATGGATACGACGGACACCTCCTCTATCTGCTTGAGTCGGCGGACCAGCTCGACTATTTGGGGATAGAGCATGGGCTCGCCCGGAGAGTCGATATGGCATTCCACCCCCCGCCCCTTGAATGGGGCGATCTCCTCTACCGCCTCCATCAGATAGTCCAGCTCCACCTGATAGTCGTTTATCCTGGTGCGGGAATTAGGGCCGGCATCCACTGAGCAGAAGGGGCAGCTCAAATTGCAGCCGCAGCTCGGCCGGATCTGGAGGAGGTTGCTGCCCCGGTCCACCACTCCGAAGTAGAGGCAGCCTACCAGGGGGATATCCGACTCGCGGCTGATGTAGATGAGAGACATTGCAGTAGTCCTTTGCAGATACAAATTGCTTTCAGAGAATCCTCATCTCTCTTGCTCCTTTAATCTCTTCTCCTCCACCCCTTTCTCAGCGAAAGGAATGAAGTGAGGTCTAAAGCAGCAGTTGAATTCAAGATGGATTGAGGCGTACAAAAATGGAAGAAATTGGAGCCTCTACAACAAAACCCCACCTTCCAAAAGGCAAATAAACCTTCACACTGCCCCTACCAGCATGTCCCGCTTTCTGGTAGTCCTGGGCACCACCTCCCACTCCGGCAAGAGCACTCTTGTCGCCGCCATCTGCCGGCTGCTCTCCGACCGCGGCCTGAAGGTCGCTCCCTTCAAGTCCCAGAACATGAGCCTCAACTCCTGGGTTACCCGCTCCGGCGGGGAGATGGGCATAGCCCAGGCGGTCCAGGCCTGGGCGGCAAGGGTGGAGCCCACCGAGCAGATGAATCCCATACTGCTCAAGCCCAAAGGGGACCGCACCTCTCAGGTCATAGTCATGGGCCGGCCTGTGGCGGACAGGTCTGCGGCGGAGTATTACCAGGATATGGAGCCCCTAAAAGAGGTGGTGGACAGGGCCATCGCGGAGCTGGAGAGGGAATACGACTACATCATCGTGGAGGGCGCAGGCGGCGCAGCGGAGATAAACCTATTCGACCGGGACATAGCCAATATCTATGTGGCCCGGCTCTTGCAGGCGCCCATTATCCTGGTGGGCGACATCGAGAGGGGAGGGGTATTCGCCAGCCTCTTCGGCAGTGTGGAGCTGCTGCCCCAGGACCTGAGGCCGCTGGTTCGTGGATTGGTGATAAACAAGTTCCGCGGCGATCCGGCCATACTGGGAAGCGGCCTGTCCAAGCTCACTGAGCTTACTGGCGTGCCGGTTCTGGGAGTCCTGCCCTACCTCGACCTGGATCTGCCTTCCGAGGACTCGGTCTCTCTGGGGGACAAGAGATCCGCCCCGGCGGGGGAAAGCCTGGAGATAGCGGTGATCCGCCTGCCGCGCATAAGCAATTTCACTGATTTCGAGCCTCTGGAGCGGCTGGCCCATGTCCGATATGTCAGCCTGTCCGAGCCCCTGGGCCATCCGGATGCGGTGATCATACCGGGGACCAAGAACACCGTCTCCGACCTGCGGGAGATGCAGGAAAAGGGCATGGACCGGCAGATCAAATCCCTGGAGAACACGCCGGTTCTGGGCATATGCGGCGGCTACCAGATGCTGGGCCGGGAGATTGTAGATTGCGGCATTGAGGACACAGTCGGCTCCATGCCTGCCCTGGGCCTGCTCGATGCGATAACCCGCTTCGACCTCTATGAGAAGAAGACGGTGCAGGTGGAGAAGACTGTCACCGGCAGCGGACCCATTCTGGAGCCCATACAGGGCCAGAGGGTAAAGGGCTACGAGATTCATATGGGCCAGACCAGCCCGGCGGAAGAGCATGCCTTCGGAGACGACGGGGCGGTTTCAGGCAGCGGAATTGTGATCGGCACCTATCTGCATGGCCTATTCGACAACGAAAACTTCCGGGCTGCTTTTCTCGATTTTCTTCGCCGCCGCAAGGAGGAGAAGAAGGATGAGGGTAAAAAAGAGAACAAGGAAAAGAGCATGCATGAGGTCGAAAAATCAAGTGAAACCGGTCGGCCTCAAATTCAATCCGATGCAATAGCTTCAGAGGGATATGCACTGCAATCAGACGGCTTTGACCGACTGGCAAGGGCGACTGAGGCCCATCTGGACATGAAGAAGATCTATCAAATGCTGGATCTGGACTGATCTGGAGAGAGGGCCCAACATCTTTTTTATCCGCCTCAATCCTTCTTAGAAAAGGATGAAACTCGGCGTGCTCTTCTCCGGGGGCAAGGACTCCGTCTTCGCCTGCCATCTGGCCAGGCAGAAGGACGAGGTCGCCTGCCTCATAACCCTCCTCTCCGAAAATCCTGACAGCTATATGTTTCATACTCCCAATATCCGATGCACAGATCTGCAGGCCCGGGCTATGGAAATTCCCATCCTCCTCTGGCCCACGGCGGGCAGAAAAGAAGAGGAGCTGGAGGATCTGGCGGCAGCCATATCCGCCGCCCGGAATAGATACGGCATCGAGGGAATAGTCACCGGAGCCATAGAGTCGGTCTACCAGGCGGCCCGGGTGGAGAGGATCTGCCGGGACCTGGACCTCTGGTGCTGCTCTCCGCTCTGGCAGGCCAATCAGATCGATTATCTCCGGCTTCTGCTCGATTGCGGCTTTTCGGTTATCATCTCCGGGGTCTATGCTTACCCCTTTGATGAATCATGGCTGGGTGAGGCTCTGAGCTGGGAGAGGATCCAGATATTGCAGTCTCTCCAAAAAAAGTATAAGATCAATCCCTCCGGAGAGGGGGGAGAGCTGGAGACATTCGTCCTTGACGGTCCCCTATTTCGCCAGAGAATAGAGATACTCAGGTCATCACAGATCTATGCCAATCACCGGGGGCGTTTTCTCATAGAAAGAGCCCGCCTGGCGGAAAAGAGAGATCAGAAAAGAGGGGCCGAGCCGTGCAGCCAGCCGGAGGGCATCTGCCCCATCCGGCAGGATTCACCCAGGCCGGAGAGCGGCGGCATCCTCCTGGTGGACCTGTGTGCCAGGCCAGACAGCTTGTTCCAATACGAATTCGTCCATCCCGTCAGAGCCGCTCTCAAGGATTGCGGGCACGGATCCAGAATACTGCATTATACCGAGCTGACGCCCCAGGATATAGATGCCTCTGAAAGAATCATCCTCTGCGGAACGGCTCTTAAGGACGATGAATATCTGGGACATCTATCGCAACTATCCTGGATAAGAGACTTCAGAAGGCCATTGATGGGCATCTGCGCCGGGATGCAGGTCATCTCCGCCATATATGGAGGAGCGGCTGTCCCCTGCCCAGCCATAGGCCTGACGGAGATAGATATCATCCAGGACAGCTCCCTTTTGGGAGAGGCCAGGCCTCTGGAGGTCTACCAGCTTCATAATCATGCTGCCAGCCTGCCGGAGGGATTTGTTCTTATGGCAGGCAGCAGAGATGCCCCCATGGCCTTCCGGCACCCAATCCGACCCACCTTCGGCCTTTTATTTCATCCTGAGGTGAGATGCCGCTGGATACTGGAGCGATTTGCCAACCTTCCAGTATATTGATTTCCCCATTATATCAGCAAGCATTCCAGCCGGAAGAGAGCTTCCTACGAAACCGATTTATGTAATGAATCCTCACAACTAGGATGCTATGGCTGACTACTCCCTCAATCAGTTCCTGGCTATGGCCGGGACGCCCTCCCTGGACATTGAGATCTGCGATGTGAGCCTTCGCGACGGCGAGCAGATGCCGGGGGTGGTCTTCAGGGCGGACGAGAAGCTGGATATTGCCCTGCGTCTGGATGAGATCGGAGTGGAGGTCATAGAAGCGGGATTTCCCGTGGTCTCCGCTGCAGAGATGAATGCGGTGCGAGAGGTCTGCAATCTGGGTCTGGATGCCAGGATATCCGCCCTCTCCCGTTCGGTCAAGAAGGATGTGGATGCTGCATTGGACTGCGGCGTAGATATGATCAGCGTCTTCATAGCCACCTCCGACCTTCATCTCAAGCATAAGCTGCATATGAGCTGTCCCGAGGCCATATCCTGCGCCCTGCAGACGGTGGAGTATGCCAAGGACCACGGATTGATAGTGCGCTTCTCGGCGGAGGACGCTACGCGCACCGATTTTGAGATCCTGAAGAAGCTGTATAAGAAGGCAGAGGAGTATCATGCCGATTATATCAGCGTGGCGGACACGGTCGGGATCATGAACCCCCGCACCACATATTACATGATCAGCGAGCTGAGAAAGGCAGTGCGGATTCCCATCTGCATGCACTGTCATGACGACCTGGGACTGGCCCTGGCCAACACCCTGGCCGGAGCGGAGGCGGGGGCAAAGCAGCTTCATACCACGGTCAACGGCATAGGCGAGCGCAGCGGCAACACCCCACTGGAGGAGCTTCTGGTGGCCCTGCGCCTTCATTACGGCCTGGATGGATACGATCTGACCAAGATAAAGGATCTCTCCAAGCTGGTGGAGAGCTACTCGGCGGTTCCCGTGGCCAGAAATAAGGCGGTGGTGGGGACCAATGCCTTTGCCCATGAGTCGGGAATTCACGTCGCCGCCGTCCTGGAGGAGCCCAGAACCTATGAGCTGTACTCCCCGGAGATGGTTGGCGCTGCAAGGCACATCATCATAGGCAAGCACACCGGCTCCAAGGCGCTCAAGTACATCACCCAGAGGATGGGCTACTATCTGAAGGATGAAGAGCTGGTGGATCTCTCCGAGAGGGTGAAGATGTGCAGCGAGTTCAAGCATGCCATAAACTGCGAGGAGCTGCGGAAGCTGATTCTGAATATGGAGAATATTGAGGTCATATATCCCGGGCCTTAGAGAGATAGCCTCACCGACGATGTAAAGATGCCGTAGCAGGCAGATTCAAAGGAGAGTGGCTCTGGAAGTCCATTTAAACTTAATCATAAGTGTGCTATATTCTGAGCTGCAAAAGGCTCCTTTCCGGTTCCATTGCCATGATCTATGCCAAGAGAGACCTACATTGATGCTTTAAAGGGTCTAGCCATCCTGCTTGTGATATTAGCTCATGCCCTACAGCGATCTCTTCCAGATATTCAAGGCAATATTTATTTTAATTTCATAGCTGCATTTCACATGCCTTTGTTCATGTTTCTTTCTGGGTATATTCTATATCTAAATAAAGCTGAGTATGACCTAAAATGGATTTGGAAAAAGTTCCTGCGTCTAATTGTGCCTTTCTTTACCTGGACCATCATATTTTACTATGCTATAGATTTTAATTTTACCGGATTGTTTTCTTTTGTCGACTACTCCGGAAGCCTATTGGATTCGATTTTAAGAACGGTCATGCATCCTGGAAACGGCCTATGGTTTCTTTGGGTTCTTTTTATTTTTTATTTAATAGCCGCAGGCGTGTCCAGGTCTGGAAGACCATGCCTGTTCGGACTTTTCATTTTATCAACACTGGCAGCTCTTGCAATTATCGGTTTTGATCTCTTTGGGATGTATTATATTCGATTTCATATTATTTTTTTTGTGGCTGGCTATGCTTTTTCTATGTTGCGTGTTGATAAAGAAATCTTTTTAAAATCTAAATTGAATTCATTTGGAAGGAAATATTATCTTGCTTTATTGCCAATTGATTGGTCAATTGCCCTCAATTATACAGATCCTGCAATTGGACTTTTATCTAAATTTTTTTATGGATTTGCTGGGATTTCCTTAACATGGATTTCGATGAGTCTTGTCCTGCCAAAAATTCCAAAGATGCAACAGCTGCTATCCTGGATCGGAGGCCTCACATTAGAAATTTATGCATCTCATCTGCTGTTCTTGAACACCGGCTTTGGGACAGGATATGCAAAAGCGATATCGACAAGCATAATAGCCTTATTAGCATCGTTGATATTAATTTACTCAATAAAAAATGTAAATATTTTAAATATAATACTTTTTGGGAGCCGTACTCGATAATCCATTCATATGATGCAAAGCCCTGCTCATTGGATAGGACATTTAGGTCTTCTATCCGAGACCAAATCTCACTTTCCAGAATGCATTTGGCTACACGAAAGGAGTTATTAATCCCTGAGGAAATAGCTCTAATTTGAATGAGCGAGAGATTGTTGGTGCAGAGAATCGGGCTTATAGGCCTGATGAACCTGCTGACCAACCTGGGCGGAATCATCCTTTTGCCCATCCTTACAAAGAACATATCCGCGGGGGATTATGGCATCTGGGCCCAGGTAAATGTTACCGTGGGACTGATTTCTATTTTAATTCTGCTGGGTCTGCCCCAATCTATGGTCCGCTTCATGGCTGCTGCCAAGGGACGAGGTGAGATCCAGGAGAGCTTCTACTCAATACTGCTGACTGTGGCTGTGGCAGGAGCAATGGTGTCCATTATCCTCTATTTCTTTTCCGATACTCTGGCTGCACTTCTTTTTGATAATAATCTTGCAATTACGAGAGTTCTGCCGTTGATAGTCTTCCTGGAATCAATCAATGCCATATTATTCAATTTTTTCAGGGCATCACAGCATATCAAGCTCTACTCTCTATTCTCTTTGATGAGCATGTACCTGAGCATAGTTCTGGCCTATTATTTTGTCTCATCGGGACAAGGAATTCTGGGAGCTGTAATCGGCCTCTTGCTGTCCAAGGCCGCGATCTGCCTTGTGATGCTGCTCCTTGTATTAGCCAGAATAGGCTTTAAGTTGCCTAATTTCAAGAAGATCGGTGAGTTTCTCTCCTTCGGCTTGCCGCTTATTCCCAGCGGTCTGTCCGATTGGGTGGTAAACTCAAGCGATCGCTATGTCATAAGCATCTTCCTGGGCACAGCCAGCGTTGGCTACTACTCACCAGGCTATCTTCTGGGCAATATCATCACCATGTTTATAACCCCTGTAGCCTGCATATTGCCCGTAGTTTTATCCCAGCACTATGATGAGAATAATCTGAAGAGGGTAGAGACAATCCTGAACCATTCATTGAGATACTTCTTTGCCCTTGCCCTGCCATCCGTCTTCGGCCTTACGCTGCTCTCCTGGCCTTTGCTCTCCCTTCTGTCGACTCAGGAGATCGCAGACAAGGGTTATATCATAACCCCCTTTGTGGCAGTGGGCATGCTGTTCTTTGGGGTCGCGTCCATTCTCACCAATATAATCTTGCTTGTGAAAAAGACCAAGTACTCGGCAATTATATGGATTGTAGCAGCGGCGCTGAACCTCGTTCTTACCATCCTCCTCGTCCCCCGCCTGGATATCCTGGGTGCCGCTCTGGCAACTCTCATAGCCTTTGTCTTCGTCTTGGCCTCCACAGCGTATTATGCAATGGGCCTCTTTCCCGTGCGTGTCGACGGACGGTTTTTCCTTAAATGCCTCATTGCCTCGCTGGCTATGTCAATGGTCATCCTTCTCTGGCACCCGCAAGGGCTGCTGGAGATTGCCGGGTCTATTGTCATCTGCGCAGCAGTATATTTCCTGGCTCTCTGGCTCTTGAAGGGGATCGATCGGGATGAGATATGTCATATAAAAAATATGTTTATAATAAAATAAGAATTATATAAATTAGGCTCTCCGCAAAGAGATCTCAATACATTACCAATGCATCTGAACTCGGGAAGAGTTCATCCAAGCTTTAAACCTAAATTTTATTATATAATTAATAGAGAATAAAAAATTCTTAAATATTAGTAATTGATGCAGATTCGGTACAAAGGTTGTTTGCTTATGAAGATAATGCTCCTCTCAGATGCTGCAAGCATTCACACCGTTAGATGGGCCGAGTTCTTCGCCAGAAGAGGACATGAGGTCCATCTGCTCTCATTTAATTCTTTTATACATCCCCCCCCAAAAGGAATTAACCTTCATAAGCTCAAGCACATCAGTTACATCCCCATTATATCCCCTCCATTGAACCTGGTTCTGGGCATCCTGCAGATAAGATGGCTGGCACGGAAGACTCAAATAGATCTGCTCAATGCACACTATGTCTCAACTTTCGGGGTGCTGGGCAGTCTATCTGGAATACATCCCTTCGTTGCTTCTGCTTGGGGAAGTGATGTCCTCAGACTGGACAGAGAATCATCAGTGAGGAGACAGGCAGTGCTATTCTGCTTGAGAGCCGCAGATGTAGTAACAACAACAGCGATAGAGACAAGGGATTACATAATAAATGCCTTCGGCCTCAGCCCTGAAAAGGTGATGAGAATTCCATGGGGTATAGATCTGGAGATATTTCACCGAGGTTATACCAGCGATGTCGCTATCCTAAAGAGATCTTTAGGGCTGGAGCCAGAAATGCCAGTTATACTCAGCAACAGGACCCTGAAAGAAAACTATATGATCGAAAGCATAATAAATTCGATTCCAAAGGTTCTAAGTGAGCATCCAAATACGGCTTTCCTTTTCATTCGGGGATATGGTACTCCAGAATATGAGGAGAAGATAACTTCGAAGGCAAAAGATATGGGAATTATAAATAACATTCGCATCATCTCCAAGCTTGTATCCCCTGAAGAGATGGCTGTCTTCCTGAATGCGTCAAATGCTTTCATCTCATTGCCAAAGACGGATCAGTTTGCTGGCAGCATAATGGAAGGAATGGCATGCGGCAGCATCCCTATTCTCAGCAATCTCAGCGTATATAAACAGTATTTAAAGGATAAAGAGAATGCCTTTTTCGTCAACCCTGATGATCCAGAAGAGATTGCTTCAGCCGTGAATTTCTGCATTGATAATCCTAACATCAGAGAAAAGTTTTATGCAATCAATGGAAAGATAATTGAAGAAGAAGAGGATTGGTCAAATAATGCTAAAAAAATGGAGGAGCTTTTCGAGGCTTTGACCGCCAGGAGGAGTCATTGATGGAATGGAAGATACCCCTTTTTGAAATTTATTCTGACGAAGAGGATGTGGAGAGCATTATCTCAATCCTTAGAAGGAGAAAGAACTGGGCAGCCGGTCCGGAGATCCATGATTTTGAAAGAGAACTGGCCGATTATGTTGGATCAAATTATGCTGTGGCATTCAACTCCGGAACTTCAGCCCTCTTTGCAGCAATGATTGCCTATGGACTGGAAAATGGAGATGAGGTAATAGTGCCCTCCTTTACATTCATCGCCACAGCCAACGCACCATTATCTGTAGGAGCCAGGCCGGTCTTTGCCGAGATAGAAGAGCAGAGCTACGGACTGGACCCGGAAGATGTCTTGGAGAGGATAAATCCCCGCACCAAGGCCATAATGCCTATAC
>JAGOLL010000117.1 GCA_017994055.1 Methanothrix sp. | reverse complement strand
CCAAGGGCGAGCAAATCCGCTATTATCACTCTGAGAGCATTCCGCTCTTTACCAGCACCGCCTCCACCTCGGAGCGCAGGAGCTTTTCTCCCCTTATTCTCATACTCCATCTTTGAGTCCTGATCAGATCCATTTCCAGACCGGAGAACATGGCTGCAACCTCGTCTTCCCTGAAGTAGTGGGTGATGATACCGCTGCCGCGCCTAAATGTCGCCTCTTCCACCTCTTCTCCCTGTCCCATTCTCATATCCTCCCGGGAAAAATCCCTGAAAAACAGCCTTCCTCCGGGCCGGAGCACCCTCGCCGCCTCTTTCGCCAGGGCCAGGCGCTGGTCCAGGAATAGGTGGCCGGCCACATGAAAGGCCAGGGCGGCATCGAAGCTTTCCGATTGAAACGGCAGGCGGCAGACGTCGGCCAGCAAAAGGCCAGCATCAGGCCTGGCCTGGCGGGCCAGAAGCAGGGCCTGAAAGGAGATGTCTACGGCCGCTATCCTCCAGGAGGCGGGCATTATCGAGAGGGTCTTGCCGTCTCCGCAGCCCATTTCCAGCACCAGCGAGCCATCAGGAAGGGCGGGCAGATCCTTGACCGATCCGCCCCAGACCCGGCCTCTTCGGGCATAGTCCCTATCCCAGGCCTGGAGATGATCTACGAGAGGGGGCAGTCTATCCTGATCTTCCACAACATCTGCTCATGAAAGATGTAGCATTAATCCTTTGCCCGTGGCTGCCCTTTATCCGATGGCTTTTAGTGCCAGGCCGCATTAAATTGCCATTCATGCCATTGCTGGACCGCTTTCGAGGCTGCCTTCTGGGTGGAGCAGTGGGCGACGCTCTGGGAATGCCCACCGAGGGCTACACCGCCCAGGAGATCCTGTCCCGATTCGGGCCCATTAAAGAGATGATGGCTGCGCCTGAAGGCCATTTTCATTCCGGCCTCCTGGCCGGCCAGTTCACAGATGACACCGAGGAGACGCTTCTTCTGGCTGAGTCGCTGGTGGAATCATGCGGATTTTCCGCGGAGAGCTTTGCCGAGCGGCTTGCTTCCTGGGGATGTATCTGGACACTGGACGAAAGGCGGAACCGGGGGGTGGGATTTGTCACCCGTTCTGCCGTGGAGGCCCTCATTGCCGGAACGCCATGGCAGCAATCCGGCCTGTCCATTCCCACCTGCGGCTCGGCCATGCGAGCGAGCCCCATGGGCCTGCTCTACCACTTCAACCTGGACCTGGTGCGAGGCTATGCTGACCTGCAGAGCCTTCCCACACACACTTCCCCAGCAGCCAGAGCAGCTTCAATTGCCGTTGCCATTGGGGCAGCCCTGTGCCTGCATGGCTTCTCCAAAGAGGCCGTGGCTCATGCCGCTGCATCTTATGCCGGACGTCTGGATGGGGAATTTGAGGATAAGCTTCTTTATGCCTGTTCCCTGAGAGGCATGCCCGCCGGGGAGGCTCTGGAGCGGATCGGCACCTCTCCCCTGGCCACTGAGACCGTTCCCGCTGCCTTCTACTGCTTTCTCAATTTCGAGGGCGAGGAGGGACTGATTGCTGCTGCCTGCGGAGGTGGAGACACGGACTCCATAGCCTCCATAGCCGGATCTCTCTTCGGTGCCAGCCAGGGAGCATCCTGGATCCCCCAACGCTGGCTGGAGCCTCTGGAGGAGAGAAAGAGAATTGAAGATGCAGCAGCAGGCATCTGGCAGCTCTCTTCATCCTTCTGCCGCTAGGGCGAGGCGATTTTATATCAGTAGATCCTGCTTTCTCTTATGATAGATGTAGGAATTGTGGGTGGTTCAGGCTATACCGGTGGAGAGCTTCTGCGCCTCCTGGCCAACCATCCCCAGGCGAATGTGGTTGCCGTCACCTCCCGCAAGCTGGCCGGAAAGCCGGTTACTGCGGTTCATTCTCACTTAAAGAACATTTATTCCCTTAACTTCGAGGCGCTGGGGGCGAAGGAGGCGGCAGATCGCTGCGATATTGTCTTCACCGCCGTTCCCCATGGCACAGCCATGGATTGGGTGCCGGAGCTGCTCGATGCAGGCACCAGGGTAATAGATCTCTCATCAGACTACCGCCTGCCCGTGGATGTCTTCGAGAAGACCTATGCCACCAAGCATCGTGCTCCCCGCGAGGCGGTCTTCGGGCTGCCCGAGCTGCATCCTGAGGTAGCGGAAGCCAAACTGGTAGGAAACCCCGGCTGCTATCCCACTGGAGCCACCCTGGCCGTGGCTCCCCTGGCCAATGCCGGCATGGTGGAGAGGGTGATCTACGACTCCAAATCGGGGATATCCGGGGCAGGGGTCGAGCCGACGGAGACCTCTCACTATCCCAATATGTCCCAGAATGTCATACCTTACAAGCTCACAGCTCACAGGCATGTCCCGGAGATCAAGCAGGAGCTCTCCCGTCTCTCTCCCGGAATCAAAATTAATTTCACACCCCATGTGGTTCCATCGGTGAGGGGCATACTCACCACCGCCCATGTCCTGGTCCGGCCAGGGGCGGAGGAGGTTATTCAGGACAAAAGCCAGGTGGCATCCATCTATCGGGAGTTCTACAGGAATGCACCCTTCGTTCGCATGGCGGACGGAGTGCCCAAGCTTTCCTCGGTGCGGGGATCCAACTTCTGCGACATCTCTTTTGAGCCGGAGAAGGAGAGCGATCGGCTGGTGGTCATATCGGCCATAGACAATCTGGTCAAGGGTGCCTCCGGCCAGGCCATTCAGAATATGAACCTCATGGCCGGCCTGGACCAGAAGACCGGGCTGTGGTTCCCCGGTCTGGCACCTTGATTTGGGATTTAGCAGGTGAGAGAAGATGAAAGTCAGAGACATCATGAATGTCAAGCCCGTCACTGTGCAGGCGGAGGCATCCGTGAGCGAGGCGGCTGCCATATTGCGGGAGAATAAGGTCAGCGGGCTTCCGGTCCTGGATGGCGAGAGGCTGGTGGGTATTGTATCCGAGTCCGACCTATTGCGCTTATTGTCGGTAGAGGAGGATGAAGGCGGTCTCTGGCTTCCCAGCCCCTTCGAG
>JAGOLL010000067.1 GCA_017994055.1 Methanothrix sp. | reverse complement strand
ACGCCCGCTGTATCGAAGTCCTGATCATGCTTCTGGATGGAGCGCACCTGCGCCGTCTTCTCTCCCGGCAGTACCATAAGCACATCATGCTTCTTGAGGCTCCCCTCGGCCAAGGAGCCCAGCACCACGGTGCCTATGCCCCGCACATTGAAGAAATGATCCACCGGCAGGGTTCCCGTTGCTGCATCCTGGGGCGAGACGACCTTAGACGCATCTTCCAATAATCTCTCCCTCAGCAGGTTCTTGTCCTCTTCTATGAACTCATAGCCATCGACTACAGTTCCCTTGATCAGGGGCGATATCTGCTCGCGAGAGATATAATTCTTCAGGATTACGATGCCCTCCTTGAGGCCGATGCAGTCAAGCATAATCACAATCTCACCAAAGGCGGAATTGATCTGATCGACTATCAGCAGGGCCTTCTGAGCCATGGAGACGGCATAATAGAGAGGGGCAAGCCTCTCCGGGAATCGGGTGGGCTCTATAAAAGTGACCGTCGTATCTGCCTTTTTCAGATTGTAAAATGTAAGATCGCTGGCAGTGCCCTTCTTTCCCAGATCCTTGCTATAATCAGGGGCACCGAGAACTGCCACATTAAGATTTGCCATAGGCATGGGAATTCTCAAGAGGGTAATAGGCTTTGCGGTGGCCGAAAAGCCTCACTTTATTTAGGAGATGAGCACAGTAAGATTGCATGTGCGGCGCAGATTTATCCGATCTTGAAGAGGATAAGTCAGAAGATGGAGAAGAGAATCAGGCAGAGAAAGAAGATGGGGATAAGAGCGAATAATGGTCAGGTAGAGAGATGATGCCTTAGTAAGATATTGGTTTTTTCCAAATATATTATCCGAATAGACCAACAAAAATAATTAAAATTAAATTTTCTTTAAATTTATAAAAATCAAATTCTTTGCTTTATTTATATATCGAACCAAGATGCTTTGCAGTCAATCTGTTCTCTTCGGAACATCAATGCATAATCTATAAATACAATGTACTTTTTAACTCAGTATAGTACAAGATTATACATTAGACCTGGTGATTGCATTGGATTATCTTCAAAAGATCGTGGAAGGAAGTGACCTGACCTTCTCCGAGGCCGAGGCACTGATGGGCGATATCTTCAGCAGCGCCACTGACGCCCAGATCGCTGCTGCTCTCGTAGCCCTGCGCATGAAAGGCGAGTCCGTATCCGAGATCGCCGGCTTTGCCCGCAAGATGAGGGATTCTGCTGTATGCATCTCCCCACAGGTCGACGGGATCCTAGTGGACATCGTTGGCACGGGAGGGGATGCCGCCAATACCATCAATGTGAGCACGGCGGCGGCCATAGTCGCCGCAGCCTGTGGCGTGCCTGTGGCCAAGCACGGCAATTATGCCGTGAGTTCGAAGTGCGGCAGCGCCAATGTACTCTCCGAGCTGGGAGTGAACATCAGCCCCGCTCCAGAGGCGGTGACGGCTATGATCGAGCGCCTGGGCATAGGATTCATGCTCGCTCCCATATTCCACCCGGCTATGAAGCGGGTGGCTCCTATCCGAAGGGAGCTGGGGCTGCGAACGGTATTCAATATCCTGGGTCCACTGACCAATCCCGCCGGAGCCCGGGCTCAGGTAGTGGGTGTCTACGATCCCCGTCTCTGCTTAAAGCTGGCATCGGTCTTCCAGATGCTGGGCATGGAGAGGGCCATGGTGGTTCACGGCTGCGGAATGGATGAGATAACCAATGTGGGCGAGACTGTGGTGACCGAACTCAAGGACGGAGAGATAGAGAGTTACAGCATCAAACCCCGAGATCTGGGATATCCATCGGCTGCCCTGGCGGACATAGCCGGGGGGAATCCCGAGGACAATGCTCGAAGGCTTGTCTCTGTGCTGAGGGGTGAGAGATCTCCCGCCAGGGACATAGTAGCCATGAATGCCGGGGCAGCAGTCTATATCTCCGGCCAGGCAGAGAGCCTAAAAGAGGGGGCCATTGCTGCGGAGGAGGCCATAAGCTCCGGCAAAGCCCTCGATCTGCTCCATAAGATGGTGCAGATGAACGGCGATTACGGCAAGCTGGTGCGCTTTTTATGACCAGGGTCAAGATCTGCGGGCTCATGAGCCGCCAGGACCTCGAATATGCCCTGGCGGCAGGGGCGGATGCGGTGGGCTTTGTGGTAGAGATAGATTCATCCAGGCACTGCCTTTCAGCCGCGGCGGCAGCGGATCTCATCCGACGGGTGCCCATCTACAGCAAGAGCGTGGCGGTGATCAATCCCAGAGATGTGGATGATGCCTTGCGCTTGGCCCATGAGACCGGTGCAGATGTGCTGCAGGTGCACGGCTCTCTCTCTCCGGGAGACCTGGCCGAATTGAAAGGGCGGGCTCATCAGAAGATCATAGCCGCTGTAGCTGCCGAGCCGGGGGGAGAAGATGCCCGGCGCTATGCTGCGGTGGCAGATGCCGTCCTTCTGGACAGCATGGTTGGTGGTACTCTGGGCGGTACGGGAAAGGTTCACGACTGGCTGGTCAGTGTGGAGATAGCCGCATCTCTGAAGGTTCCTGTGATCCTGGCGGGGGGCCTGTATCCCGGAAACGTCGCCGAGGCCATAGAGAAAGTCAAGCCCTATGCCGTGGATGTATCCAGCGGCATTGAGACCGAAGGGAGAAAGGATCCGGCAAGGATCAGCTCCTTCTTGCAGGCGGTGAGAGCATGTCCTTCCCCACTGTAGCGCCGGTGTTTGTGGATGTGAGCAATAAGGTGAGTGTGGATGCCCCTCTCTCCCTGTTTCTGGCCTTGCGGGGCCGTCGCTGTCCCTATCTCCTGGAGTCGGTGGAAAAGTCCGGGCAGAAGGCCAGGTTCTCCTTCGTCGGTGCCGATCCATCCGCCATGATCACTGTGAAGAACCGCTATGTTAAGATGGAGTTCTACAATGGGGGCATAGAGCTGATGAAAGACCGGCTCTCGGAATGCGTGGACGTGCAGCGAAGAGATTCGACATTGGAGGGACCCATAAAGGAGGGATACGATCTCTTCCATGTGCTGCGGGCGGCCATCCCCTGCAGCCGGGGCATGCCCAACAGCTTCGGCAGGCAGGTCTTCACCGGGGGAGGCATAGGCTATCTGGCCTATGATCTGGTGCTGGAGCGACTGGGAAGAAGGTCGAGCGGCCAGACCCCCGATGCCCAGTTCGGCCTGGCGGAGAGCACATTCATATTCGATCACCTGGACCGCAAGGTCTACTTTGCCATAGCTCCCATTCTTCCCGGACCCAAGGTCAATCTGATTGAGACCATCGGAGGCATAGATCCGGAATACGATCAGGCCGGGGACTTGGATATAAGCGGCAATGTCCTCTCTGCCGGTGGAGAGGAGGAATACAAGGAGGCAGTGAGAGCGGCCAAGGCACACATAACCGACGGAGACATATTTCAGGCGGTTATCGCCCGGTCAACCAGTGTGGAATGCTCTGATCCGGTCAAGCTCTACCGCAAGCTGAGAAGCATCAATCCCAGCCCTTATACCTATATCTTCGAGTTCGGCGGCCCGGCCATAGTAGGTGCTTCTCCAGAGACCCTCTTCAATACCTACGACCGCAAGCTCAGGGTAAATCCCATAGCCGGGACCTGTCCCCGGGGAAGGACCCAATCTGAGGACGACAGATATGCCCGGATAATGCTGGCAGACGAGAAGGAGAGGGCGGAGCATGTCATGCTGGTGGACCTGGGCAGAAACGATGTTCGCTCCGTCTGCAGCTCCGGAACGGTCAAAGTGGAGGATTTCATGTCCGTTCTAAAGTACTCTCATGTGCAGCATATTGAGACCACGGTAATCGGCGAGCTGCGGGAGGAGTGTGACCAGTTTGATGCCGCCCGGTCGGTCTTTCCAGCGGGGACGCTGTCAGGTGCTCCCAAGCTCCGGGCTATGGAGATCATAGATGACCTGGAGCAGGAGTCCCGGGGCATCTACGGGGGGGGAATAGGCTACTTCTCCATAGACGGCAGCTCCGACTTCGCCATAGCCATCCGCAGCGTCTTGATTCGGGATGGAGTGGCCAGAGTGCAGGCAGGAGCAGGGATTGTGGCCGACTCCGATCCGGAGAAAGAGTATCAAGAGACGGAGAGGAAGATGGCGGCTATGAAAAGAGCCCTGGGAGTGGCGGCATGAAGGAAAGAGCAGCCCGGCCCATTCTTTTTGTGGACAATCAGGACTCCTTCGTCTGGAACCTGGTGGACTATGTGTCCGCCTTTTACCCGGAAACTATGGTCCGGTCCAACCAGGTGACTCTGGCTGAGGTCAAGGCATTAGGGCCGCTGGGGATCGTTATCTCTCCCGGCCCCGGCCATCCGGCCAATCCCAGAGACATCGGCTCCTGTCTGGACATAATCAGGCAATTTTCCCAAACGCCCATCCTGGGCATTTGCCTCGGCCATCAGGCCATGAATATAGCCTATGGCGGCACCATCTCCCACACCAGGCCCCTGCACGGCAAGACCTCTCCCATTATGCATGACAGCAAAGGCATCTTTCGGGGAGTAGAAAATCCCCTGGTGGGGGGAAGATATCACTCCCTGGCTATCGAGAAACTTTCCCCGGAGCTGGAGATATCAGCCCGGACGGATGACGGGGTGATCATGGGAGTGCGGCATAAGAGCCGGCCTCACTGTGGCCTGCAGTTTCATCCCGAGTCGGTGCTGACGCCCTCGGGAAAGAAGCTGATATCCAACTGGATCGAGGATGTGGTGGCATGCACTCACTGATACAGGGCATCATCGAGGAGAGCATCAAGCGTGGAATCGCCCCTGCCGTATCCTGGCCGGTAGAGGAGCGGCGGGATCTGATCTCCTCGGCGCGGGCCGCTAAAGGAAGGGGCCAGATCCCCATCATTGCCGAGATCAAGCCCAAAGCCCTGGGCCGTCCCCTCAAGGCAGATGAGGTCTCAGCTTATGCCCAGGCTTATGCTGAATGTGGAGCCTGCGCCATATCCGTTCTCACCGAGCCGACGAACTTTCTGGGCTCTCTGGAGAACGCCAGTATCGCCAGAGAGGCGGGACTGCCTGTGTTGAGAAAGGACTTCATATTCGATCCGAGGCAGCTGTACGAGGTCCAGGCCGATCTGGTTTTGCTCATAGCTGCATTGGGAATTGACCTGGACCGGTTCATAGAGGCGGCCAGGAGCCTGGGAATGGAGCCGCTGGTGGAGGTTCATACAGAGGAGGAGTTAGATGCCGCTCTCAGGACCGATGCAACGGTCATCGGAATCAACAACCGCAATCTCAATACCCTGGAGGTGGATCTGGCAGTATTCGAGCGGCTAGCGCCACGGGGGCGGGAGGCGGGCGTTTTTCTTGTCGCAGAGAGCGGCGTGCACAGCTTGGCTGACGCCCGGAGGATGATGGCTGCGGGAGCAGATGCCCTGCTGGTGGGAACGGAGCTGATGAGCGAGCCAAAAAGGCTGGGGGAGATCAACCGGCTTTAGCGTGCAATTCTTTTAGAAAAAAAATTTCAGACCAGCACCTCTTCCACCGGCCTTCTGGGCGTATGCCTGGCCGGCTCGGCATATCCCATGCGTATCAGCAGCTGAGGATATTTGACACCTAAAATCTCTGCCATCTCCTGCCTCAACTCAGATATGGCCGTGGGCTGGCTGAAGAGGTCGAAGCGGACATCCATCTCCGTGGCCTTGAGGAAGAGCAGCTCGAAGAGCACTCCCGCCTTGATCCAGGTCAGCTTGTCTTCTTTATCTGTGGAGAGCACCCCCACCGCGGGAGATGCCTTCATATAAGCGGTCTCAATCCTGGCCCGGGAGGAGGACATATCGAATGTCCCGAAGATGAATGATCCAAAGAAGGACTCAAAATCGGTGTAGCCGAAGGAATATCCCGGCAGCCCGTCCTTGGCTGAGGTTATATTGGGCCGGACCCAGGATGCCAGTTCCTTTCTAAAGGCCTTATTTCCGAGCTGTATCTTGTGAGCCCTGGCCAGGATATCAGCCATCCGGTTCTTTCCCTCGCTGTCGGTCAGGATATGCAGCCGGAAGCCATCTTTGTTGATGCAGCTTTTCAATGCGTCCTGCTTCTCTTCCTCAATGGCCCTGCTCTCAAAGGGCTTTCGGTTGGTATGGCGGCTTGTTATCTGCCGGAAGAGATCGGGAAAGCGTGGTTCTGCTGCCTTTTTTGAAAAGCGCACGGCAGAGGTTCTCTCTCCGGACGGCCCATCGGGGAGATAGGTCACATCATATCCCAATCCAAAGTGCTCCGCGGCGAGAAGAATGTTGGCCAGGACGCAGCCATGGCTGATGTACAGAGTCCTGTCGGTGGGATCTACGGCAGGCAGAGCCCGGCTGAAATCGGCGATTATAGAGATCTCATCATCCTTGAGGGAGAATTTCCAGGGCTGGGTATTGGGCCCTGATGGGGAGAGAACGGCATAACGAAGCAGCCCTTTCATCTGATCCTTTAAGTCGCCGTCAGCGGGAAAGTCCTTTTCTCTGACCTCCCATGCATCCAAGTTGTCGCTCACTTTAGACCATCTCCTCTTGGGGATATTCATATCTCAGCCTGGTACATTTATTTATCGGAGAGACAAATCCGGATCGGCATGGGGAATGAGACATGACCTCTATGGTCGATCCAAAGAGAGCGAGAATCCTGTCAGAGCATCCCTTTCAGGCTGGTCCGGTGGTCTACTGGATGAGCCGGGACCAGAGAGTCAATGACAACTGGGCCCTGCTCTATGCTCAGGAGCTGGCGACGAGAAGGGCAGCCCCCTTAGCGGCCGTCTTCTGCCTCGCTCCGCGCTTTTTGGAGTCTGGCAGCAGGCAGTATAATTTTATGCTGGCCGGGCTGAAAGAGGTGGAGCAGAGCCTCTCCCGGCTGGGCATCGCCTTCCGCCTGCTTTATGGAGATCCAGGTGTGGAAATCACCCAGTTTCTGGAGGACTGCGGTGCCGGAGCTCTGGTATCGGATTTTTCACCTCTAAGGATCAGCAGAGGCTGGAAGAATGCCGTAGCCGCCCAGATCACCATCCCATTCCATGAGGTGGATGCCCACAATGTCATTCCCTGCTGGCATGCTTCAGTTAAGCAGGAGTGGGCAGCATATACCTTCCGGCCCAAGGTCCACAGGCTTCTAGGGGAGTTTCTGATCGACTTTCCGCCCTTGAAGAGACAGAAGATAAGATGGCCGGGCGAGATGGACAATGACTGGAAGAGGGCGGAGGCGAGCATCGAGGCGGAGTCTGTTGCCGATGCAAATTGGCTGGTGCCAGGTGAGGCAGCGGCAAGAGCTGTTCTGGATGAATTCCTGAGCCGAAAGCTCTCTGGCTATGATGAATATAGAAATGATCCCACCAAGGACGGCCAGTCAAATCTCTCGCCTTATCTTCACCTCGGCCAGATATCCGCCCAGAGGGCGGCCCTTCAGGCCCTTTCCGGGCCGACGGATGCAAGCGCATTTCTGGAGGAGCTGGTGGTCAGAAGGGAGCTGGCGGACAATTTCTGTTGCTACAATCCGGAGTACGATTCAGTCAACTCTTTTCCTGATTGGGCTAAGGAGACTCTTCGGGTGCATCAGAATGATCGGCGCGAATACATCTATTCCCTGAAGGAACTGGAGAGGGCCGAAACCCATGACGATCTCTGGAATGCATCTCAAAAAGAGATGCTTTGCAGGGGAAAGATGCACGGATATCTAAGAATGTACTGGGCCAAGAAGATATTAGAATGGAGCGAGTCGACGGCTGACGCCTTACATGCTGCCATATATCTGAACGATAGATACGAGCTGGACGGAAGAGATCCCAACGGCTTTACCGGTATCGCCTGGAGCATAGGAGGATTGCATGATCGCGCCTGGAAGGAGAGAGAAGTCTTTGGAAAGGTGAGATATATGAGCTATAATGGATTGAGATCAAAGTTTAATGTTCCGGCTTATATAAAGAAGGTTGAAGCTCTTTTCTGGTGAAAGCAATAACTATAAATCTTTGTACATACATTATTATTAATTTAGCATAGAGGATTGATGAAAATGGCAGGCACAATTGAAGAATATAAGAGGCTCTTTCGAGAGGCTACAGTTTCGGACCAGATGAAGCTCTTCCAGCTTCATATTGCCATCTATCTGGTAGTGAATATCATCTGGCTTGCCCTGAATATGATGGGCACGATAAGCATCTCTCCAACCTGGGCCATGTACTACTCACCGGTTGGATGGGGTCTGCTGGTAATTGTGCACTACTGGTTCTATGTTCGCGGAGCGGAAAAGCTCTGCATGCTGCGGGAGGAGATGGTGGAGGCAAAAATCAAATAAATTTTTTCAAAATCTTTTTTCCAATTTTTCCATCCATCCCGAAGGAATGGACCTACTGCTGAAGCTGCCTCTTAATCCTGTGCTCGGAAATGCACTCATCGATGATATCCTGAATATGGAGAGCATATGACTGCATGGAATAGCTGCTCTCTGCACGCTTTCTGCCTTCCCGGCCCATTTGCTGCGCCAGATCACTGTCATCCAGAATCTTCAGGATCGACCTGGCCAGCTCCTGGGGAGCCTTTACAGGAACCAGAAAACCTGTAACGCTATCGATCACTATTTCCTCCGGACCGCCGCATCGTGTGGATACCACCGGCTTGCCAGCCAGCATAGCCTCCACAATGGTGCGCCCGAAGGTCTCCTTCAGGGAGGCGCAGACGAGGACATCCAATGAGCCATAAACCGGGGCGATATCTTCCATAAAATCAACAAAAAAGACGTCACTCTCCAGGCCAAGCCGGAAAGCCAGATCCTTGAGCTCTTTAAGATATCTCTCATCGCCACTCCCGATTATGGCGAACTGTGCCATAGGCATTGACTTTCTCACCAGGCTGGCAGCTTGGAGAAAGTCCTCCTGGCCTTTATTTTTTGCCGAGGTTGCAATAAGCACTACCAGGGGCGATCTCTCGGATATGCCAATCTTGCTTCTCCAGGCGATATCCCTCTTTTTATCTGGAAGAAAATAGAGAGCGTCAAATCCCTGAGTGGCCACCCTGAATTTATTCTCTTGGGCCTGATCCTTGAACAGTTCCTGCATCTGCCTTTGGGATACAAAGATCATCCTGTCCGCCAATTTGAGCGTCAGCCACTGGATGAATCCCACTGGCAGATAGGTCCTGAAGTATGTGCTGAATAATGCATTATGCACATGATAGATATGAGGCAGTCCCATCAGCCTGGCTGCAATTCCTCCTTCCAGGAGCAGCAGCTCATTGGAGAAGACAAGATCCACCTTCTCTCTTCTTATCAGATGGGCAATCTTGAGAATCCTCCAGGGCAATAGGATATAGTATTTTGCTATAAACCGGAAGAATGGCATCTGCTTTAAAGGCATCCAGATCATAACCGGGGAGATAAATGTCTTGATCCCTATATCCAAGAGCTTCTGCCTCAGCGGTCCGCGGGAGGGAACGGCCACAATGGCCTCGTATCTCTCTTTATCCAATCCTTTCAGCAGAGCGTAAAGGGCTTGCTCCGAGCCGCATACGCCCACGGCATGAGATATAAATAAAATTTTATATTTAATCTCTGTTGTCGTTGCAGCAATAGGACTTCACCGCTTTTCTGTTGGATCTAATCTGCCAATAATAATCCGCAAGTCGATTCTATTTGCCTCTCATCTTTTTATACTCATCGAGGGCGCTCTCTGTGTCCCCTAAGAACACTATCTTTCCACCGTTCATTAATAGACATCTCTCGCAGAGCTCCGAGACCATCTCCAGGTCATGAGATACCAAGAGAATGGTCTTGCCTGAACTTCTGATCTGGTCAATCTTCTGGCTGCACTTCTGCTGGAAGGCCTCATCGCCCACAGAGAGCACCTCATCCACTAAAAGGACATCCGGATCGGTCTGAATGGCAGTGGCGAAGGCCAGGCGAACATACATTCCCGAGGAGAAGTTAATAAGCTTCATATTCTCAAAGCGCTTCAGCTCGGCGAAGCCCATTATGGCCTCATAGCGCCTGTCTATGTCTTTTTTGGTCAGGCCCATTATGGCCCCGTAGAGATAGACATTATCCCTGGCCGTCAGCTCTTCCTGAAATCCCACTCCCAGTTCCAGGAATGGAGCTATCCTGCCGTTGACACTGAAGCTGCCGCAGTCCGGATAAAGCACACCGGCCAAGACCTTGAGCAGGGTGCTCTTGCCGCAGCCGTTGGGGCCTATCACCCCAAATGTCTCTCCCCTCTGAACGGAGAAGCTCACACCCTGCAGAGCCAGAAAATCCTCATAGGCATAAGATCCGCCCCGCAAGAGGCCGACCAGGTTCTCAAATATGGTGAACTTCTTCTCCTTGGGTATGCGAAATCTCTTGGAGATGCCATCAACGGCAATGGCGCAGCCGTCTTGATCTGTGTCTGCCTTTTGAATCCGACTCTCCAGGCCGCCGTGCATCACAGCTCCTCCGCAAATCTTCTTTCCAGGCGGTTGAATATGGCCGATCCTGCCGCCAAAGTGAGCACAGCGGTGAGAGCTATGAATAGGAGGTTGCTTGCTGAGGCCGTCTGAGCATATAACAGAATCTCTCGGTTGGATTGCATAACTACTGTGACCGGATTGAGCATGTAAAGCTTCAGGTACTCCTCAGGTACTGCTGTTATGGGATAGACCACTGGGGAGAGGAAGAATCCCAGCTGAAGCAAGACCTCCCAAATCTGGTCCAGGTCCCGATAGTAAACATAAAGCGAGGCCAGGGCCAGGCTGACCCCGTATACCATGATGAAGTACACGGCAGTAACAACGGGAAAGAGCAGCAAATTAAGGGAGAGATCAACACCGAAGGCTATCAACAGGGCGAAGAGAACCAAAAATTCCAGCAGGGAGCTGATGAAGCTGGACAGGACTGTGGAGAGCACCAGCACCTGTCTGGGAATAAATACCTTGGTCACCAGGCTTGCCCTATCTACTATGGATCTGATGGAAGAAGATGTGCCGTTGTTTAAAAAGCGCCATGTCACTATGCCTATGAGTAGATAGAGAGCAAAGTCGTCTTGGGTGGTAGCGAAGGCCCTGCTGAATACAAAATAGAGAACCAGCATCAATAGAAGGGGATTGAGCAGAGACCAGGCAAAGCCGAGGACAGAGCTCTGATACTTTATCTTGAGATCGCTGATGGTCAGAATCCTGATCAGCTCTCTGTACTCAATGACCCACATCTCGGGCTGGCTTGGAACCGGACCGCTTATTAATGTATCTACTCCCCTACAGTGAGTCTATGCCAGTTCGTGGCTCGGGATTATTCCTCAATTTTGTCGGAATTAGTGCAGCGATACTCATCCCCTCCTTTGATTTGGATAGTCTTCTCTCTTTGCCTGAGCCGTTTTATGCTTTTTCAATAGGAATGAGCCGCAAGGAATATGCCGCAGGAGTTATCTTTTAATTATATACTCCTATCTGCGATAAAAGTTGCACTATTATCTCAGATCGATCATATCAATAGGTCTAATTGATTTGATCATCAACAGATATCCAAGAGCCCATCCATTCATATAAAATCAAAGTTAAACCTAAATAGTATCCATCCAATTCTGCTCCTGTGCAGCCAATCCGATGGCTGAGGTGTTGTGGAAATGAAGGAATCATCGGATCTGAGTAATGTTCTCGACCAGTCCGTCCTGGCCAGCCTGCGGCAGCTGCAGGATGATGGCGACCCGGACATAGTGGCCGAGGTGGGCGGCCTCTTTATCAAGCACTCCCCGGACAAGGTTAAAGCAATATTGGAGGCGACGGAAAAAAGCGATGCCAGGGCCCTGCAGCTCGCAGCTCACAGCCTCAAGTCCAGCAGCGCCTACATCGGCGCCATGCGTCTCTCCGCCCTGGCCAAAGAGCTGGAGATGATGGGCCGCTCCGGTGCCATGGAGGGGGCCCGAGAGGGGGCAGAGAGGCTGCATGAGGAGTTCGATCTGGCGTTTCAGGCTATCGAGGCCGAGATCGCCCGCTCCGGTCGGGAGCAGTCGCCCCAGTAGCCGGAACGAAAGAGGTGCAATAGCCATGAGCAAGGCCAAGTCCATCTGCGATCGCGTCTACGCCGTGGGAGGCTCGGGCCTCTCTGCTCCGGAGGACGCCTGTGTCTATGTGATCGATGCCGGATTGGAGCTGGTGATGATCGACGCTGGCGTAGGCTACGGCAAGAAGAGAATCGAGGAGAACATAAGGTCCATAGGCTGGCAGCCGGCCCAGCTCTGGCATATAATCGCCACCCACTGCCATATCGATCACATCGGCGGCCTTTACGCCTGGAAAGAGCAGTACGGCCCCAAGATCATCGCCCATGAGCTGGATCGGGCGGGGATAGAGGGCGAGAACGAGCTGCTCACCGCCGCCAGCATGTATGGCGTCTCCTACAAACCGGTCAAGGTTGATCTGTTGCTCCAAGGCGAGGAGGAGAGCCTGCGTCTGGGAGACCTGGACTTTCATTTCCTGCACACACCAGGCCACACTCCGGGCAGCATCTCCGTCTACATCGATACCAAAGACGGCAGGATCTTATTCGGCCAGGACATCCACGGCCCCTTCTCCGACACCTGGGGCTCAGACCTGCGCCAGTGGCGGCTGTCCATGAAAAAGCTGCTGGACATAAAGGCGGATGTGCTCTGCGAGGGGCACGCCGGAATTTTCAGAGGCGAGAGGGTGGAAGACTACATCCGGGGCTATCTGAAGAGATACGAGGCCTGAGAAAAGAGTTTTTTAAAATCGGGGCGGACGATGGCTGTGGACCGCCCCGGGAGGCTTATCTCGCTATGGCAACTCTGCTTCTTCTCTTGCTTTTTTTGCTTCTTTTGCTGCTGCTTTGGTGATCTCAATCCAATATCTTGATGGCCTCATCCGCCGTCTTCCCTTTGTTGACTATGGCTGCTATGGCCATGGTCATCTTCACCGGATCCTGATGCTGGAAGACATTTCTGCCTATGGCCACGCCCCGTGCCCCGGCCTGCATGGCCCCCTCGATCATCTGGAGAAATTCCATGTCCGTCTCCGTCTTCGGCCCTCCGGCTATGACCACGGGCACGGGACAGCCCTCCACCACTTTGCGGAAGGAGTCCGGATCCCCGGTGTAATTGGTCTTGATGATATCCGCCCCCAGCTCCGCCCCGGCCCGGGCGGCATGGGCTACCACCTCTACATCATTGGGATTGGCTATTCCCTTGCCCCGGGGGTACATCATGGCCACAAGGGGCATGCCCCAGAAGTCGCACCTCTCGCTGACGCAGCCCAGTATGGAGAGCTGGTCTGACTCTGTCTCCGAGCCGATGTTGATATGAACCGAGACCGCGTCCGCGCCCATCTTCAGGCACTCCTCCACCAGACAGACCTGCACCTTGTTGTTGGGATCGGGTCCGAGGGAGGTGGATGCGCTCATGTGCACAATCAGGCCCACGTCCCTGCCGTATCCGCGATGACCGTGCCTGACCATGCCCTTCTGCTGCAGCACGGCATTGGCCCCGCCCTTGGCCACCTTATTAACCATCTCCGGCAGGTCGACGAGCCCCTTGATCGGACCCACAGATATGCCGTGGTCCAGGGGGATGATCACTGTATTTCCGCTATCTCGATCCATGATCCTTTCAATGCGAACTCTCTTGCCGATCTCGCTCAATTTTCATCATCTCTTAAATGCTAACATGTAGCATGCTAGCATATATCATATTTAAGGATTTCGATGAGCAGATGAGCATGTGCAGGTGAGCCGATGAACATGAGAGCAGATGATTGATGAAGTGAGGCAGGCGGTGAGAGGAGAAGAGGGTAACACGAAAAGCGTTGAGACGAGAAGATGGCAAGACGATCAGGCGGTGATAGAACAAGATGATAAGACGATAAGGTGATGAGACCAGAAGACAATGCCGGGAATGGCTTCGATGACCGAAAGCTATATCAAATAGCCCTTTCTCTTAGGTGATGCTGCATAAGCGTCGCTTCAATTGAGTTTGATGGGATGTTTTATCAGTAGGATCGATTCATGGAATCGATGCCCAAAGGTAAGTGAAATAAATGGAGAGATACGGAAGCGGAAGCAGAGGCGGCTTCAACCGAGGCCCCAGAGAGATGCACGATGCCACCTGCGCTGAGT
>JAGOLL010000116.1 GCA_017994055.1 Methanothrix sp. | reverse complement strand
AAACCGGGAATCGGGGGGCACCTGCCCGGAGAGAAGGTATCCCAATTGGTGGCAGAGACGCGCATGATCCCCCAGGGAACCGACGCCATATCCCCGGCGCCGCATCATGACATCTACTCCATTGAGGACCTTTCCATGCTCATCACTGCCTTGAAAGAGGCTACCAACTACGAGAAGCCCATATCGGTCAAGATCGCTGCGGTGCATAATTTTGCCGCCATAGCCTCGGGAATAGTGAGGGCCGGGGCGGACATCATAGCCATCGACGGCCTGCGAGGAGGAACAGGAGCCGCTCCCAAGGCCATTCGGGACAATGTGGGCATACCAATTGAGCTGGCCATATCCTCATTGGATCGCAGGCTGCGGGGGGAAGGCATCAGGAACAGGTGCTCCATCATCGCCGCAGGCGGGATCCGCTGCAGCGCCGATGTGGTCAAGGCCATAGCCCTGGGGGCAGACGCAGTCTACATCGGCTCGGCAGCTCTGATCGCTATGGGCTGCACCCTCTGCCAGAAGTGCTATACCGGCAAATGCAACTGGGGCATATGCACCACCGATCCCCGCCTGTCCGGCCGGCTCAATATGGATATCGCCTCCCAGAGGCTGTCCAATCTCATCTCCGCCTGGTCTCATGAGATAGCGGAGATGCTGGGCGGCATGGGCATCAATGCCCTGGAGAGCCTGAGGGGCAATCGGGACCATCTCCGGGGCGTTGGCCTCTATGAGTGGGAGCTGGACGTTTTGGGGATCAAGGGAGCGGGAGAGTGAAAGAGAATGGCCAGAGCGGATCTGCTCGGTGGTGGCGGCATTTTGGATGATGCAAATGATGCTCCTCAGAGCCCTAAGGAAGCGGAGATCGATGCCGGGGACCTTGACACCAAAGCCCTGAACGACCGGCTTAGAGAGCTGTTGCTCTCGGGAGTGGAGAAGGTTGTCATCAGAAACGTCTGCGGCCAGAGGTACATAGGAACCCGTCTATACACTCCTCAGCATCTGAAGATGGCTATTGAGATCTTTGGAACTCCCGGAAACGATCTTGCTGCCTTTCTCTTCGGCCATAAGATAACCGTGCACGGCAACGCCCAGGACGGTGTGGGAAATACCATGGACGCAGGAGAGGTGGTGGTGCAGGGCCGGGCAGGAGATGTTCTCGGCTTTTCCATGCGGGGAGGAGAGATCTATGTGCGGGACGGCTGCGGCTACAGAACTGCCTTGCATATGAAGGAGTATGAGGGCAAGAGGCCGGTGCTGGTCATAGGCGGCACAGCTCAGGACTTTCTGGGAGAGTACATGGCGGGAGGTATCGTGGTTTTGCTGGACCTGGAAGAGAGGGGCCATCAGGCCAATTTCATAGGAACGGGAATGCACGGCGGGGTGATCTATCTGCGGGGTACGGTGGACGAATCCCAATTGGGCAGCCAAGTAGCCTCTTTCCCTGTAGATCAGTCAGACCGCAAGGTTCTGGATCATTATATCTCCCGGTTCCTGGAAAGGCTTCCTGATGCGGGCCTGGGAAAGGAGGAGATAGTCAATTCCCACTTCGTCAGGCTGACCCCCAAATCGAAGAGACCTTATAGCACTCTGTATACCTACTAAATATATCCCCAGTGATAAAGATGACAAAAGTGCTTGTTCCAACTGTCTGTCCATATTGCGGTGCAGGCTGTGGATTTTACGTTGCGGCAGAGAGGGAGAGAGCCATCGGAATAGAATATATGTTGGACCATCCCGTCAGCCAGGGGGCTTTATGCGCCAAGGGAAATGCAGCCTTAGAGATCCTATACCACCCGGATAGGCTTACCACTCCCCTCAAGAGAAAAGGCGAGGGCTGGGCCAGGATCTCCTGGCCGGAGGCCCTGGATCTGGTGGCTAAAGGTTTGAGCCAGGCCAGGAAAAAGCACGGCCCGAGGAGCCTCGCTTTCCTGTCCTCCTCAAAGTGCAGCAATGAGGAGAATTACCTAATGCAGAAGCTGGCTCGCCTGCTGGGATCGCCCCACATAGACAACTGCGCTCGCCTCTGCCATGCTCCGTCCGTGGTTGGGCTAAACCGGACACTGGGGGCGGCGGGAATGACCAATCCCATACCGGACATCGCCAGCTCCAGGTGCATATTCATCATCGGATCGAACCTAGCCGAGAACCATCCGGTGATATCCCGCTGGATCCACCGGGCTAAGGACCGGGGAGCGACGGTGATCGTAGCCGATCCCCGGGCTACGCCCACATCATGGATGGCGGATGTATTTCTGCAGCTAGAGCCCGGAACGGATGTGGCTCTCTTGAATGGCATGGCCCATGTGATCATCAATGAGGGGCTGATAAACCGGGAATATATCGTCCAGAAGACGAAGGGCTTTGAGGCTCTGGTCCAAGCGGCAAAGGATTTTACTCCCCAGAGGACCGCAGAAATAACCGGGATTGCTCCGGAGGATATAGTGCGGGCAGCCCGGGCCTATGCCACCTCTCCTGCTTCTGCCATTTTATATTCCATGGGCATAACCCAGCACAGCACGGGAACGGACAACGTTCAGGCCATATCCAATCTGGCCCTGATCTGCGGCCAGATGGGAAGGCCCGGCACAGGGGTCATGCCCCTGCGGGGCCAGAACAACGTCCAGGGAGCCTGTGATATGGGTGCCCTGAAGGAGTTTTATCCCGGTTATAAAAGGGCAGATGATCCCAATACCATCCGCTATTTCCGAGAAGCTTGGAATGCCACGGATCTGCCCCCGGGGCCGGGGCTCACTGCAATGGAGATGATTAAGGCCGCCGGGAGAGGAGAGATCAAAGCAATGTATATCCTGGGCGAGGATCCGGCCAACTCCGATCCCTGCAGCGAGCATGTCCGGCAGGCTTTGGGGAATCTGGACTTCCTGGTGGTCCAGGATATATTCATGACCGCCACGGCCCAGCTGGCGGATGTTGTCTTGCCCGGTGCGGTCTGGGCGGAGAAAGAGGGAAGCTACACCAATACGGAGAGGCGGGTGCAGTGGAGCCATAAAGCCATTGAGCCGCCGGGAGAGGGCCGCTCCGACAGTGAGATAATCTGCGATGTGGCCCGGTCCCTGGG
>JAGOLL010000115.1 GCA_017994055.1 Methanothrix sp. | reverse complement strand
CGCCGGCTCAACAGCTGTGACATGGGCCGCCTTCTGGGCCAGGGGAATGGCCAGGGTTCCGGGGCCGGCTCCGATGTCCAGCACACGGGACTTCTCAGTCAGTTCCGTCTCCCAAATGGTCTTATCGATACGGCTTCTCTCCTTCCGGCACATATTCCAGAAGCGCAGAGCGCTCTCCCGGCTCTCCCAGATGCGCGCGCAGTCCCGGCTGGGGCAGCTGCCACGGCTCTCTTTCATCTGATTTTTCCAGGCCTCGTTCCAGTCAATTTCCTGCAAGGGATCGACCATTATCTCCGCCTCATTGCCTTCTAGGCTCGATATGGTGAGCATAACCGCTGGTGTAGCCTGTGGCTACAGGTCGGGCAAAGTGCATGCCGCTCAGCCCAGCCATACCGCATAGCGGCATGGCTTTCTCATAGTCCATTCCCTCTGCCTGGGAAAAGAAGCTGTCATCTGCTTCCAAATGTAACACCTTCCCTATGATCAGGCTATATTTTTCCCTGGCAATCTCCTCTTCAATGGAGCACTCCGCCCAGGCCAGACATCCAGCTATTCCGGGAGGTTTGACGGCAACGCTGGGCCGCGCCTCCAGCCCTGCCTCCTGAAACTCATCTACCTGGGGCGGAAAATTCCTGGCGCAGATCATAACCTTTTCCTCCATGCCTGCCCTGGGCACATTAATGACGAACTCACCGGTCTGGCGTATGTTCTCCAGGGTATCTCTTTTCAGCCAGGAGGCGATCAGAACCTCATCTAAAGGCCGCAGGACCGGGATCGCACAGGACCAGGGTGCAGCATTGCGAATGCCATCTCGGGAGATTGTGGATATGAGCACTACGGGAAGGGGCATTATCTGCGATCTTTGATTGGGCTTCAAAATCATTCTCTCACAGCTCGGCATTTCTCAGATGACTGCTAACTCTCAGACCTTCTGCTCTCGGCTCAATATCCGCCAGAAGCCTGTCCAAGATCTCTTTCATCTCCTCGACCCGCGGCACGCGCTCGCCCTTCAGGCAGGCTTTGAAGACATCGCGGTCAAAAGGCACTCTTCCGATGACCTTTTCTCTGTCCACCAATGACTCAAGCTCGGCAGCATCCTGATTCATGCGGCTCAAGACAAAGAACACCGGCTTTCCGATCTTGGCCGCCATCTCTGATATCTTCTCCGAGAGCTGCACCGATTCGTAGCTGGGATCTACTACCACGACAATCCTGTCGCAGCCTGCCTCAACGCCCCTTCCAAAGTGCTCTATGCCTGCATCCGTATCCACAATCACATGCATGCCATCCGCTTTGAGCTTCTCAATGAACTCACGGGCCAGAGCGCCCATGGGGCAGGCACATCCCTCTCCATAATCGTGGATCTTGCCTATGGCCACCAGCCTGATGCCATCCTCTCCCACGATCATCTCTTCGGGAATATCTGCCAGGGAGAAATCCTGGAGAATGGAGAGCTTCTCCTTTCCTTCTGATTTCATGAACTTTCTCAATCTCTCTCCAAGGCCCCTCTTGCCCCCCAGAGATTCCATAAAATCCTTTGGCTGGGGCAGTCCAAGCTGTTTATAAAGTCCAAAGTTTGATTCATCGGTATCTATAACCAGCACCTTCTCTCCCCTTGATGCCATCTCCTGTGCCATAAGAGCTGATACAGTGCTCTTTCCGCTGCCACCTTTGCCGCATATTACCAATTTCATGCTCATAACCTCCTAACTAAATAACAATAGGCAGGAATTATCACAGATTTCATCTAATAGATAGGAAACGAGATGCTATTTTAAGAACTTTTCCGTTGGTAATAATACTAAACCTAATGGAGATTATCTGCTGATTGCAGATAATTAAAACTGATCATATTAAATCCTATTTTATAAACTAAATAGAGTTTATAATTTACAAATAATTTATACCCAGCCGGGCTGGGATTAACTCGTCAGGTCGCTATGAGCAGGGCAACCAGGACCGACATCCTCACCAGCAGGCTGATGCTGGTGGAAACGAACACCAGAGAGAGCCCCATCCTGAGGCCGAATACCCCGGTGTAATTGGGCAGGAGAGAGCGCAAAGCATAGAAGGGCAGCATGAAGAGGCTGCCCAGCATCAATACCATGATCGCCTTGATCTCGGTTATGCCGCCGTTCTGGATCAGAGGGCCGAGCAGGGTTATGCCCGCCTTAGGGCTGGCCACATAGATTGTGAGGGGGATTATAGTCTCCGGGGGGATGGAGAAGAGTCTGGCCAGGGGTGCGACATCCAGAGATTGCAGAATACCTTCCTGGCTCAGATAGAGGACCAGAAAGGTCATGATGAAGTAGAGGCTGGCGATCCTCAGGAATATGCGTTTCTGCCTCTGCAGAGAATTCCTGGCTGCATTCCGGTATCTTTCCCGCCGGACAGAAGAGGGAGAAGCTGACGATTTAGCGAAAGACGGTCCTTCCGGTCCAGTTCCGGCAGAGCAGGACGCTGATATATGGGTATTTGGGGCGGCATCCGCATCCAGATATGTCCTGCCCAGTATCATGACCAGAGTAAGCTTGATCAGACCGGTGGCAACGGAGATCAGGGCATAGGCTCCTCCCACAAAGATGCCCAGGACGGGAATCACAAAGGCCAGTTGATAGGTGAAAAGCTCCCGGAAGTAGACAGGCACGCTGTTCATGATGGCGCTAAGGAAAGCCTGCCTCTCGCTCAGATGCCCCTCTTCTTTCAGCTTGGCAATCATGGTATTGGCGGCGAGAGCGGAGCCCAGGCTGACGACAAAGGATGAGGCGGAGACGGCTGGGAGATGGGAAACGGATACAAGCGGACCGGCCAGACGGGATATGCGGGAGAAGGCATCCAGCTCCAGGAGAAAGCCGGTAAAAAAGAGCATGATAAAGACTTTGCTCATAGGAGAGAAGGTATCGCCCAGGGCTTGGAGGAGCAGATCGAGCATTGTATTGTCCTTGATCTTTTATGTCTGCAATCTCACATCGGTTTTTTTATAACTTTCGGTTAATGCTTATTTTTATATTATGCAGATTTAGAAATGATCCGCAACATAGGACATAGCAGAGCATGGATGAGGCGAAGCAAGCCGGAGTGGAAGG
>JAGOLL010000066.1 GCA_017994055.1 Methanothrix sp. | reverse complement strand
GATTGATCTGCACCTCTTCCATGGAGCTGGGGATAGACATAGGCGACGTGGACCATGTCATTCAGTACAGCTCCCCCCGCACCGTCTCCCGCCTGATACAGAGGGTGGGACGGGCCGGGCACAGGATCGGCCTGACCTCTTCCGGGACAATCATTGCCACCTGCGCTGATGATGTGGCCGAGGCCTGTGTTATAGCCCGCCGGGCGGCGGCAGGAGAGCTGGAAAAGATCAGCATTCATGATAGGCCGGCTGATGTTCTGGCCAATCAGATCGTGGGCCTGGAGATGGATTTCTGGGAGATCCCCTTGGAGCGGGCCAGAGAGATAATCAGCCGGGCTTACCCCTTCCGAGAGCTATCCGGGGAGGAGATGGCAGGAGTTATAGCCCAGATGGAGGAGAGCCGGTTGGTGCGGCTGGGCGATGAAACCGTCCTGCAGCGGACCAAGAAAGCCCGGCAGTACTATTTCGAGAACCTCTCCATGATCCCGGACGAGAAGAGGTTCAATGTCTATGACATGGTTGGCCGGAGGTCGGTGGGAACCCTGGATGAGGCCTTTGTGATCAGCTTTGCCGAGCCAGGAGCCACCTTCGTCACTAAAGGAGAGATCTGGGAGATCTCCGAGATCGGCGAGGATGAGATAAAGGTGGTTCCCATCCACAGAAGCGGAGAGATTCCTTCCTGGACCGGGGAGGAGATTCCCGTTCCCTTCGCTGTGGCCCAGGAGGTGGGAGAGATCCGCAGAGAGATCGCCGGGATCCTGGAGGGGGAGGACGAAGAGGAGGGCGAGAAGGAGCGTGAGAAGGATGGCGGGGGGCAGGGAGAACGGGATCGGGCTATTGCCTGGCTGCAGGAGAGATATCCCGTTAATGGGGATGCAGGCAGGGAGCTGGTAGACCTCATATCCAAACAGGCGGAGAAGGGCCATCCCATACCTGATCAGTCCCGCATAGTTGTGGAGAGCGGAGGAGAGGGGGCGGTGATCAACGCCTGCCTCGGCCACAAGACCAATGATACTCTCGGCAGGATAATCTCCTCCCTTCTCTCCGCCCGCTTCGGCAGCAGCGTGGAGATCTCCGTCGATCCCTATCGCATTGAGCTAGCCCTTCCAAAGCCCCTTCTGGCCGAAGAGATCGCCCGGACCCTGGAAGAGCTGGACCCCTCCTATGTCGAGCCCATACTGGAGATGACCCTCAAGAATACCACCCTTCTCCGCTGGAAGATGGTGCATGTGGCCCGCAAGTTCGGGGCATTCTCCCGGGATATAGACTATCAGAGGGTGAGCATGGCCAAGCTTTTGGCCGTCTTCGAGGGAACGCCCATGTACCGGGAGGCGCTGCGGGAGATATACCACGACCGCCTGGACATAGAGAGGACCAAGTGGGCGCTAGAGAAGATCAAGGATGGATCGATAAAGGTGGTCACCGGCTCGCTTTCACCCATAGGCAGCAGCGGGAGGGGCGGGGGCAGGGATGTTACATCTCCCGAGCATGCCGATGCTGCGGTCATCGACCTTCTCAAAAGCCGGATCATGGCCGACCGTGTGCTCCTGTTCTGCGTTAACTGTAAAAAGTGGAAGAGCCTGCGACCGGTGGAACGGGTGGCGGAGCAGCCGGAGTGCCCGCTTTGCAGCTCCCGCATGATCGCCGCCCTCAAGCCCTGGGAGGAAGAGGAGATTGCCGTGGTGAAAAAGCCGGAGAAGAAGAAGACGGCAGAGGACAGGAAGAGGACCAAGCGCGTTTTCCGCAATGCCAATCTGGTCTTGAGCTACGGCAAGACCGCGGCCATAGCTTTAGCCAGCCGGGGTCTTGGGCCGGAGACGGCGGCGCGGGTTGTGGGGAAAAGGCAGAAGGACGAGATGGAGTTCTACCGGGATATCCTCAAGGCGGAGAGGGAGTATGCCCGGACCAAGCGGTTCTGGGGATGAGATTTGATTCATTTCCCTCGTTAATACCACCACCAAAGCAGCTCTTTTCGCTCCGCCGGAAGATTTGATATACCCTGGCGTTTCCTCTCATGGCAGAGCATAGCATAGAGAAAAATCAAATTCAATCAGGGTATGGAAATGAACTACTGGCAACCAAAGTATGAGCTCATGGCAAGAGAGGAGCTGGAGGCGCTGCAGCTTCGCCGGCTCAAGAGCGTGGCAGAGAAGGTTTACAAGAACGTCCCCTTTTATCAAAAGAAATTCCAGGAAGCGGGTGTCGCCCCCGAAGACATCAAGAGCCTGGCGGACATATCCCGCTTGCCAACCACCAGAAAACAGGATCTGCGAGACAATTATCCCTTCGGCCTCTTCGCCGTCCCCCGGGAGGAGGTGGTGCGGGTTCATGCATCATCCGGCACCACCGGCAAGCCCACCGTGGTAGGATATACGGCTAAGGACATCGAGACCTGGTCCGACCTCATGGCCCGGGATTTCGTCATGGTCGGAGTGGAGAAGAAGGATATCTTTCAGAATGCAGTCAACTACGGCTTTTTCACTGGGGGCCTCGGCGTTCATTATGGCATCGAGAGGATGGGAGCCATGGCTGTGCCCTCCGGGGTAGGCAACACCGAGCGTCAGCTGGAGATTATGATGGACTTTGGGGTGACAGTGCTGCACTGCACTCCTTCTTATGCCCTCTATCTGGCGGAGACGGCCAAGGCCAGAGGCGTGGTGGAAAAGCTTAACCTGCGCATAGGCTGCTTTGGAGCCGAGCCCTGGTCCGACGAGTCCAGACGGGAGCTGGAAGAGGCCCTGAACATCAAGGCCTACGACTCCTACGGCCTCTCGGAGATGATGGGCCCGGGAGTGGCCTTTGAGTGCCAGGAGCAGGACGGCCTGCACATCTGGGAGGACCACTTCCTGATTGAGATCCTGGACAAGGATGAGCAGCCCTGCGCGCCGGGAGAGCCGGGCGAGCTGGTCATCACCTCCCTGACCAAGGAGGCCATGCCCCTTATCCGGTACCATACCGGGGATGTGACCTACATCATGGAGGAGAGTTGCCCCTGCGGGCGCACCAGCCGAAAGCTGCACCGCTTCCTTGGTCGGGCCGACGATATGCTCATAGTGCGGGGCATCAACGTCTTCCCCAGCCAGATCGAGGATGTCCTGGTCGGCATACCGGAGATAGGAAGCTACTTCCAGGTTGTAGTAGACAGAAAGAAGCACGGCCTGGACGAGATCAGCATCCAGGTGGAGCTGAAGGACGAGGCCTTCACCGGGGAGCTATCCGATCTGGCCCGGATCCAGAAGAAGACCGAGGAGCGGCTCAAGAGCGTTCTCAATGTGAGAAGCAAGATCGAACTGGTAGAGAAGGGCTCCATCCCCCGCACCGCCGGCAAGTCAAAGAAGGTCGTGGACCGGCGCGACGTCTACTCCAAGGACGAGAAGCCCAAAAAGTAAGAATGCTCTGGCATGAAGCAAGCCCTGACAGCAGGGCTTAGTCCTTCTTTTTCCAGAAAGGCTAAGAGCCTGAGAAAGAGATTTCGATTTTATCTGGCCACCTGGCTGATCAACTCCTGGTCCATCATCTCGCTCTCATCCACTGCTGAGAGCAGCTCATCGTGTATGGAACTCTGGGAGTAATAGAGCGTCACCAAGACGCCGGCCTCTTTAGCCGCCTCTATGGCCGGCAAAAAGTCGCTGTCCCCCGTCACCAAGACCGCCTTCTGGATCATTCTGCCGCAGCTCAAGCGAACCAGGTCCGCGGCTAGGGCGATGTCCACCCTCTTTTGGATGAACTCTCCGCCCACGCAGCCGAGGCGGCCCAGCTTTACCTCAAAGCGGGGTAGCTTCCTCAGGGTGTAGACGAATTTGTCCATGGAGGCGAATCTGCGCCTCTCGTCCTCAGTAGGGGGATTGCTCTGGTAAGGCATGCAATTATAGTAATATGTCCTCAGCCGCTCATAATCACCGCAAAGGATGTCTGAAAATCTGGCCAGGTCGATCTTGGGCTTTCCAAAATCGACATCAAGGATCTTGGTTAGATAAGCACCATCTATGAATACCGCTGCACGGTCCGACAAAATCGTTTCCCACCTTAAATTATAATTACTGCCGTCCCCTCCGAACGGCAGTGTACATAATGCCCATTCATTTTCTCCATTGAAGATATATCTAAGTTGCGTTCGATCATACCCATCTCCTCTGATGTTTGTTATCCCCTACCGAATATAAGAAGATATGGTACGCTGCTTAAATCGATATAATCCTATTCGCACCGGCTTGCATCTTTCCTTACGCAAGCCTTATAAGCTAAGTCAATTCAGTGTGTCTATCCCAATGAAGCGGGGTAGGGTAGTCAGGATATCCCGACGGGCTCATAACCCGTAGATCAGTAGTTCAAATCTACTCCCCGCTATTATCTCTTTTAATTTGATCTGAATTGGGTGGGCTCTGACCTTAATCGCATCCGATCATCGCAGTTGACGCCTGGTGCCTGCCTCGCGAACAGCCCATTCAATTCTATATCCCAGGCGAATCTTGCGTTCCCTGTTCCATGCATTAGTCCAGAGGGCTTGCCGGGGGTGTGACATGGTCATGTTGACCGAGCCACCCGGGAAGAGAGGCAGGACCTCTAATATCTCAGATCAGCGAAAACTATATATCTCGTCAATTGACTATGTACTATTCGGCGAAAGTCGTTATATCTCCCTCCTATCCCTTTTCCTTCACGACTTTCCCCACCCTTATTCTCATGCCTTTAAGAGTCTGATGCCACTATCCTGAACCGGGACTGAGCAACCTGCAAGCACAACATATAGTACTTCAGTCCTGATCCCAGACTGCTCTGCAAAGCCCAGGTCTCATCTCCCGCCTTTGTCTCTGACCGGAGATCATTTTCTAACTATGTCTTATCCAAACTTTTCCTTTCGTAAAGATGATTTATTGATGCTGTTTTTTGGAAAAAAATTCTTACATTTATACATAGTAGCAGATATCACGGCAGGTATTTATGAGCCCCTATTCAAGCCCTAAAAGGCGACGGTGCTTGACCGGAAGGCCATAGAGCTGCATGTGACCAGGAAGATTCTGGCTGAGGTCTCGAGTTGGGCTCTCGGAGGTGGATGAGATGATCCGCAGCCGCTTTCAGGCGTCGTTCAGATATCTTAATCAGGAATTGAATATGAAAACATTTTCGTTTCATTCATTATTTTCCATCCGCATTTCATAATTATTCTTAATTTTTCCGCAACCGCAAGCCTTTTACACCATTTGCAGGCATGGACTGCCATTTCCTGGAGAGTGACTATGGCATTCAAAGTCCCTGCTGATATCGCCAAGGCGGCCATCGCCGCCGGATGCACTAAATGCAATATGACCTGGAGCAAGCTCCTGGTGCTGGGCTTTTTGGCCGGAGCCTACATCGCCTTCGGAGCCCTCTTGAGCGAGATTGTGGCCGGAGGGCTGTCCAACGGCAGCATCACCGGGCCGGATGGAGCGGTCTGGAAGCTAGCTCTGCCCGCCGGCCTGGTCAAGTTCGCCGCCGGAGCGGTCTTCCCCGTGGGCCTGATGCTGGTGGTGATCGCCGGATCGGAGCTATTCACCGGAAACTGCATGTTCGCCCCCATCAGCCTTCTCAACGGCGAGGCCGGGCTGCGGGGCCTGGTCAAGAACTGGTCGCTGGTCTACATAGGCAATTTCCTGGGATCAATATTTGTGGCCTTCTTTTTGGCCTATAAATGCGGATTTTTCGACAGCCTTCCCTGGGCCGGCTGGGCAGCGACGGTGGCCAACACCAAGTGCGGCCTGGACTTCTCCACCGCCTTTCTGCGGGGCATAGGATGCAACTGGCTGGTCTGCCTGGCGGTCTGGCTGGCCATCGGCGCGGAAGATGTCATCGGAAAGATATTCGCCTGCTGGTTTCCCATCATGGCCTTCGTCACCATCGGCTTTGAGCACAGCGTGGCCAATATGTTCTTCATTCCCCTGGGGCTCTTTGCCGCCAACAATCCGGTCATTTCCGGTAAGCTGGCCGAGGCGGGCATAGCCACGACCAATCTGGTTGGGGCGGAGGGCTGGTACAACTTCTTTGTCACCAACCTGGTGCCTGTGACCTTGGGCAACATCGTGGGAGCGGCGCTTTTTGTGGCGGCGCTGTACTGGTATGTCTATCTAAGAGGGCCGCTGTGCACGGTCAAGAACAAGTAAAACGTGTGATGCAAAGCTGCTGAAATGGCTTCTAAAAGAATAGGTGGTTCTACCCTTAAAAAACAATGCAGATGCATCGGTGTATTTGATGATGCCTGATCTATGAGCCATGCTGGATAGCTGGCCTTGGCGGAAACGGAGAGGTTGATCAGGGAGCAACTAAAAAAGTTTGCCAGTATATAAGAGCAGCAAAACACTCTAAAAGGTTGGAGAGATAGCTAGACGGCTCGTGAAATCAATTTTTTTATGTTCAGCGAAGATGCTACCATCTTCAAGATTTTTATTTTTATATAATTTGAATATTTGCATCTGTTGCGATGCTTCTTGACTCATCTTCTTCATTGAGACCATAACATAACACTGAAAAGGATACCTTCTCTGGCTATCACCCGAAATTCCCACAAAGCTTAAGTTATCGGTGCTTTTTCTATGACAACCATGGGCAGATCTAAAATTTTCATTGAACCGGTTTTAGATGCCGTTAACAGTGATCCATCTTTGGATAAAGAAAAGCTCAAAAAAGAGTTAAACGATAGAGACTCAAGAAAGGCCATCCTGGCTATATTCACAAGGCTGTTTCCAGAAATACCATTGGGAAATAAGGAAGTATCTAGGCTAGTTATAGAGAAGACGCATCTGGAAAGCACTATACAGAACTATTGGAGTATCCCATTGGGAATGCTACTATTAGAGATAGAGCTTGCCAGAGCCGCATTAGCTTACTTTGGAGAGCATGTATCTTTAAAGATTCCAGCTGACAAAAGGAACCTTGAATCGGCTCTGTTTTTCCTTCAAAGACGTGCTTGTGTGGTTGCTAGCGAAATTCTTTGTTTGCTAGAAAGTGGATACGCAGATGGTGCTGAGTCTCGCTGGCGCACGCTGAATGAGATGGCAATAACGTCTGAGTTTTTATTTCAGAACGGCGATAAATTTGCCGAACGCTACGCGAAGTATCGTGCAGTCGTCGAACTCAAGAAAAATAGAAATTTGAAAGAGCAAGCAGAGAAATATCTTTTGAATCCAGGACCTAACCAATCTCAAAGCACAAAGGAATCATTAAAAAGCGCTATAGAGTCCTACAGTAAGGCGATAAAGCATTTAGAAGAGGAAGTCACTCAATTGTGTGAGCAGTTTGGACCTAGCTTTAAAAATTCAAATGGTTGGGCAGCGGCAGCATTTCCTAATAACCACAAAGATCGGCGTGTTCATCTAGACGAAATAGCGAATAAGGTAACCAGCAGCACAACAATTCCTTATTGCAGATTAAGCATGCGAGCATTTGCAAATGACAATGTGCACCAGGGTTCCGTAGGAGATATTCATAGCAGGGGTGACTTTGGCCCGAGAAACACGGTCCTATTAGGGGCAAGCCCCGTTGGAATGTATATGCCCATATCTAATACTGCCGAAGATCTAGCAATTACTACGTATATGTTATTATCTATTTATCCTACATGGCAATGCGGTGTGATCAATTTAATGATTAAGATAATTTCAGACTCAATTTCTGCCATTGCATGCGAAAGAGAGAAGGGAGTAATCGAGTATGCTAAATCGTTGAAGGAATTAAGCTAAATCCTTCAGAAAAATGAAACAACATTGACCACATTATTGGCTACACTCTCTTAATTTTTTACATATGTATTCTGTTAGGCTATTCTTTGAACCTTGTTCCTTCTCTTGATTAGACAGGATCGCGCTCCTTTTTGTATTCGTCAGTAATCCTATAGAAGCGGATGCAGTCGGAGGCCCTTATATTTCTTTAAATTCCCTTCTCCCACCCCTGCCCGAAGTCTATCAGCGGCCTGACCTCCTCCACCTCGAATGTGGCCAGCACGGAGATCATCTCCACCGCCTCCTTTCCCACGATCTTGGCCGCCTCCCTCTTGTAGCCCTCCAGTTTAAGCCCGGACTCGGCGTGCTCCAACATCCGCAGGTAAACCCGAACTCCCTTCCAGTCCTGCAGACCCTGCCCCGGCTCCATGATCATATAAACGGCGTGGGGATTCTCCTGCAGGTTGGCCCAGGTGCGCCCTCTGGCAAAGGCCACCATCACCGTCTTCTCATCAATCATCTGGGGCGAGCCGTAAACCGCACAGTCCACCCGGCCGTCCTTGCCCGATGTGCTTATTACTCCCAGCCTCGGCTGGCGGTTGAAGTATTCCATCAGCTTTCCGGTCATTCTCCAACACCTCACAAATCCGGAGAAGAGATCGCTTTAAAGGATTTTATGCTTTGCCCTGGCCGCAATGAACTCCCGGGCCAGCCGCGCTGCCAGGAGAGCTGTCTCGCCACGATCATACGCCGGAGTCAGCTCATTGATATCCATGCCCACCAGCCGGGGAGCCAGCCGCTCTATGACCCGCTTGACATCCCAGGAAGAGAGGCCAAAGGGCTCGGGATTTCCCACCGCCGGGGCATAGGCCGGGTCCAGGACATCCAGATCGATAGAGAGATAGAGCCGCTCGCACTTTAGCTTCTCCACGGCCAGGTCCAGGACGGCATCGATCCCCTCCTCTCTCACCTGGCGGGCGATATAGTAGGAGATGCCATTTTCCCCCGCCCAGGCAAACTCCTCCCGGCTGCCGCTGCGAATGCCAATGGAAGCATAGCCTGCCAGGGCCTCCTTTTCCAGAATCCGGCGGCTGGCGCAGGCGTGGCTGGCTCTGGTGCAGCCGTACTCCTCCCGCAAATCCAGATGGGCATCCAGCACCAGAACGTCTAGGCTCGCGCGCCGCCCCAAGCCCTCCACAATGGCCGGGGTGATGGAATGCTCTCCCCCCAAAAAGATGGGGACCGCCTTCTCCTGCAGAAAGGCAAGCCCCTCTTTTATTGTCTCCTCAGCATAAGCCGGGTCCGCTCCCAGCTCCATATTGCCCAGATCGCAAATCTTCAGGTCGGATAGATCAACGCGGTAATAGCTGTCATAGCTCTCAAAATTAAAAGAGGCCAGGCGGATGGCGTCCGGCCCATCCCTGGAACCGGATCGAAAAGAGGCCGTGCCATCGAATGGCAGGCCCACCACTACGTATTCCGCTTCATCCAGGCCGCTATCAGCATCGGCAAAGCCGATCCTCTGAAACATAAAAAGATTTTAGCGAATATCCAGCTTGGTCCTGCCCATGACGAAGAGATAAGCTACCTCTTTTCCTTCCTCGATCTTGTCCTTCTGATCTGGTGTTATGGGAACATCTACCGTGGCATAGCTGCCCAGGTCCATGAGCTGCACCGATGTGTTTCCGATGGAGAGAACCTGTCCGGTCTTGCGCTCCACCGTGGGCACATAGATCTTGGTTGTCACCGGCTGGACGATTGACTTTTTCTGGTTGTCGAAGATGCCGATGGCATCGACCCTGGCCTTGGCGCTGCCGTGTTTTCCTGGCTTGGAATGAGATATGCTCTTGATGATGCAGGGCTCTTCGTCTATGATGACATATCTTCCCTCTTTCAGCTCTCTGACCTCTACCTGCTCCTTCATTTGATCACTCCTTTGGGCCAATGCCACTCTCCTATTTAAAGGATATCTTTCATCCGCCGCAGGGCCTCCTCCAGCTGCGGCCTACCCGCGGCATAGGAGATGCGAATATGCTCTTTGCCCCCTGGCCCAAAGGCCGATCCGGGAACCACAATCACCCCACCTTTGCCCAGCCGGGCGGCCACGGCGTCGCCGTCACCCACCCGGGGGAAGAGATAGAAGGCCCCCTCCGGCTCGATGATATCCAGGCCCATCTCCCGGAATCCCTTCACCAATAGGTCCCTCCGGGCCCGGAACTCGTCTCGCATCAAAGCAACGCAATCCTGGGGCCCCGTCACTGCCTCCAGAGCAGCAGCCTGAGAGATGGAGCTGGCGCAGGCCTGAACATACTGGTGGATCTTCAAGAGCTGCTCAAGGCCAGAGCCCCTGGCCCCCAGATAGCCCAGCCTCCATCCGGTCATGGCATAGGTCTTGGAGACGGCATTGACGGTGATGACATTGTCCGAGAACCTGGCCGGGCTGACGTGCTCTCCACGGTAGATGAAATGCTCATAGACCTCATCGGAGAGGAGAGCAATATCCCTGTCCTCGGCTATCTGGGCCAGGGCCTTCATCTGCTCTGCCGTGGCTACCGATCCGGTGGGATTGGAGGGTGAGTTGAGGATGATCAGCTTGGTTTTGCCAGTTATCCTCTCCGCCACCGCCTCTGGAGAGAGGCGCAGCTTCTCATCCAGGGGCACACTCACCGGCCTTCCCCCCACCAGCTTTGTCAGCTCCAGGTAGGAGAGAAATGCCGGATCGCCGATGATGACCTCATCTCCCCGGTCCACCAGAGCGGCGATGATCAGAAATAGGGCCTCGCTGGCCCCGCTGGTGACCATGATCTCCTCAGGCTGATAGTCGATGCCGTTCTCCCGGCAGAACTTTTCCGCGATAGCAGCCCGCAGCTCGGGCGTCCCGCAGTTGGGAGTATAGCCGCATTGGCCTCTTTCTATAGCCCGGATGGCTGCTTTTTTGATATGCTCCGGCGTGTCGAAGTCCGGCTGGCCCAGCCCCAGATTGACCGACCCCGGAGCGGCTCCCTCAAAGCATTTTCTGATCCCTGATATCTCAATAGCCTCTGTGCAGCATGCAAATCTCATGAACTTCCTCCTAGCGGCTTCTTTCCTTTGCTTTCCCGACTTTAACTCTCCCCATCCTCAAGGCCGTCATTTCCTCTAGACCGTGCTTGGAGTGCTGAAGCAATTGAGCCGGGAGAGCTCCTCTTTGATCATATTCATCCGGGTCCTGCCCCCCCTCCAGTAGATGGTGATCTTTACATCCTCTTTTTCCGTTTCCAGAGATATGGACTCCACGAACCTCTCCAGGGCCCGGCTGTTGGAGAAGGGAACTACGAATATGGCCCGGTAAACCTCTCCCTTTCTGGCGTAGGAGGTGAGGATGTAGCCGTTGCTCTCGAACTCGCTGATCTCCTCGAAGCGGCAGAGGATCTCCTTCTCGTGCTCTGCGCTTCCATCGATCTGGGATATGATCAGGAAGATCCTGGAGATGAGAGCCTTCTCCAGCTTTCTTCCCAGCCAGATGTTGATGGCCCCCTGGGTAAGCACTATGGACACATCCGGGCCGCTCACCTCGATGCAGGCCGGCTCCGGCTTGCCGCCTGAGGAGCTGGGCATATGTTGTCAGATCGAGGGGAGCAGATATAACCATTTCGAATTTAATCCCGATGAACATGAAGGATACCAACAGAGGAATGATGCCGTGAATAGCTGCCTGGAAGCCCTGAAGAGACGCTTTGCCGCTGAGCCCTATGCCCGAGCCTTTGGAATTACAGTGATCGATCTAGAGGAGGGTCGCGCCCTTCTCCAGATGAAGACCAATGAGAGCATGAACAATATTTTCGATTGCACCCACGGAGCCGCCATATACTCCCTCATCGACGCCGCTTTTGAGCTGGCGGTCAACTCCCACGGCTCCGTGGCCGTGGCCCTGGGGGTGAATGTGAGCTACCTCAGCGGCCCCAGGTCGGGTGAGGTTTTGCAGGCCCAGGGCCGGGAGATCAATAGATCTCGAAAGATAGCCGCCTGTCAGATCGATGTCACCGGTGAAGACGGACGGCTTATCGCCACCTGCCAGGCTCTGGCTTACAGGAAAAAGGAGCCTCTGCCCTTCCTTGCCCTCTCTGAATAGAGTTTATATTCCATCAGCCTCAGAGGGCTATGGCGATGAGACTTGCCTCCTGCTTGAAAAAGTATAGAGATGATACCCACCGGGCTGTTCCACCGGAGGAGACCTTGCGAGCCGCCGAGGCCAAGCTTCCTGCCGCCGGAATTACCAGGGTGGCGGACATAACCGATCTGGACCGCATCGGCATTCCCGTCTTCTCCTCCATCCGGCCCATGGCCGACCGGGGGGCCATCTCGGTCTACAACGGCAAGGGGGCAACCCCCACCGAGGCCCGGGTCTCGGCCATGATGGAAGGGCTGGAGAGATACTCCGCTGAGGTGAGGGACAGAGAGCTGGCCGTCGCTTGCTTCTCCCATCTGGAGGGCGCTCTCGACCCCCGTGATCTGATACTGCCTGAAGATGCCGACCCCGAAGCCCTGATACCCTGGATCCCCGGCTGGGATATGATCAACGAGGAGGAGATCCTGGTACCGGCCAATGCCGTATTCCATCCCCTGCCTTCCGATTACAGACGCCTCTTCCGCACCAATACCACCGGTCTGGCCTCAGGAAATGCCATAGAGGAGGCCATATTCCATGGCCTGGCCGAGATCATCGAGAGGGATGCCTGGGCTCTGGTGGAGGCGGCAAGGCATACCGGACCGCTGATACAAAATATAGAAGACGATCTGGCCCAAGGGCTCATGGACAAGTTCGCCGCCGCCGGCGTGGATGTCTATCTCCGGGATATCACCAGCGATATTGGCGTCGCCACCTGCGCTGCAGCCGCAGATGACGTCCGCCTGCGCGATCCGACCCTGCTCACCACGGGCATGGGAACTCACACCAGCTCCAAGGTAGCGGTTCTGCGGGCACTCACCGAGGTGGCCCAGAGCCGCCTGACCCAGATTCATGGGGCGCGGGAGGATGCCACCCTGGCCGATTTCAGGAAGCGAATAGGCTATGAGAGGACCAAGAAGCTCAATGCTCACTGGTTTGACGGCTCGGAGAAGAGAAGCTTTGCGGCTGTGCCCTCCTTTGAGAGTGACGACTTTCTCTTGGACATCCGGCACATGCTGGCCAAGCTGCAGCAGGCAGGACTGGACCGGGCGGTGGTGGTTGATCTGACAAGGCCGGAGATAGGGATACCAGTGGTCAGGGTCATAGTCCCCGGACTGGAGATGTCGGCTGTCGATCCGGAGAGATTGGGCAAGAGGTGCAGAAGTGCCAGGCGCAGCAGTAGTCGTCTTTCTCGGCCCAAGCCTGCCTAGAGAGCAGGCGGAAGCAGTTCTTCAGGCTGACTACCGTCCCCCGGCCAAGAGGGGAGACATCTATCAAGCGGCCAGGGAGGGGGCGGGGGTCATTTGTCTTATAGACGGCGTCTTCTTTCAGGAGTGCTCTGTAGCTCATAAAGAGGTGATCTATGCCCTGGAGGCAGGAGCCAGGGTTTTGGGCGCCTCCAGCATGGGAGCTCTCCGGGCCTCGGAGCTTGATGTATACGGAATGGAGGGAATCGGCTCCATTTATCAGGCCTATAAGAGCGGCCGCCTGGTATCGGATGACGAGGTGGCTCTGACCTTTGATCCCTTCAGCTATGCTCCCACATCCGAGCCTCTGGTCAACATCCGCTTCAATCTGGATCTGGCGAAAGAAAAAGGCATAATCTCTGAGCAGTCCCGGGATCAACTATTTCTTGCCGCACGCCGCCTCTACTTTCCCCATCGAAGCTACCAGAGCATGCTGCAGGAGGGAGCAATTGATCTCGCCCCAGAGGAGATGAAGCGGCTGAGAGACTTTCTGGAAAAGGAGAGACGCGACTTTAAGATGGAGGATGCCCTTTTGGCCCTGGTGCGGGCTGGAGAGCTGGCTGAGTCATCCTCTCCTGGATGAGATCGGCTGTAAGACCGCAGGAGATGCAAACTAAAATCTACTTTAATTGAAGTTTTAGTATCAATCTAATCTACTTAAATAGCTTGAAATAATAGTTTCTCAAAAAGGGGGCCAGTTCCCATGGCGATCATAGATGAGATTCTCTCTTTGAAAGAGCAGCGACGTGCTGCAATTCTGGCCCATAACTACCAGCTTCCAGAGGTTCAGGATATTGCCGACCTGACCGGCGACTCCCTGGAGCTGGCCAGAGCAGCAGCCCGTCTGGACTGCGAAGTTCTGGTCTTTTGCGGAGTTGACTTCATGGCTGAGACTGCGGCCATTCTCTCTCCGGAAAAGACTGTGGTGCTGCCGGCGAAGGGCGCCTGGTGCCCCATGGCCCATATGATCACCCCGGAGGAGCTCATGGACCTTAAAGCCCTCCACCCCCAGGCGGCTGTGGTATGCTATGTTAACTCCACAGCAGAGATCAAGGCGGAGAGCGATGTCTGCTGCACCTCGGCCAATGGAGTTGAGGTCGTCTCCTCCCTCTCGGAAAAGGAGGTAACCTTTGTTCCCGACCGCAATCTTGCCGCCTATGTGGCCCGCCACTCGGATAAGAAGATCATACCCTGGAACGGCTACTGCTATGTGCACGATCAATTCACTGCGGCCGAGGTGGAGGCGGCCCGGGCCAGGCATCCCCAAGCAGAGGTGCTGGTTCATCCCGAATGCCGCCCGGAGGTCATCGATCAGGCCGATTTCGTTTACAGCACATCGGGGATGGGGAGACATGCTC
>JAGOLL010000065.1 GCA_017994055.1 Methanothrix sp. | reverse complement strand
AGAAAATGGATGCAGAGGACACCCATGATGGCGGCAGGAATCACAGACCATATATGGACTCTTTCGGAGTTGATAAATTTCAGAGTATAGTGGAAAAAATATTTAATAATTCTAGGACACTAAGAAACATTCAGTTGCCAGGGACGCACCTTCAGGATAAAAGCCTCAATCGATGACAGACCATAGCTTTGATGCCGAATCTGCATCTGCACTTTATGGGCCCTATCTTCCGGCGTGGCTGCATGCCTGTCCCGGAACGGCATCACGATGGGGATAAATAGAAGAAAGCCCTATTACAAAACAAGGGCTTATTGAGGCTCGTCTGCCATGCAGCCATACGGTGTGTTTATAAAGTAGATGGCAGATGGCTTTGATCTCTAAAAGGGCAGATCCAAGTTGCAGCCCATAATTGAGGTAGTGGTTCATTGACGGTCATCGAAGAGTCCATTCACAGAGCCTATCTAAACAAGCTGGTAGGAGAGGAAGGCCTAAGGATTGTTGAATGCATACCGGACGAAGAGATTACTGATGAAAAGCTGGCTGAGCTGACCGGAATCAGCCTCAATACCGTAAGGCGCACTCTGTACCTGCTTTATGAACACAGGCTGGCAATATATCGAAGAAAAAGGGATCCAGACTCGGGCTGGCTCACCTATCTCTGGCAGCTCTGCCCTGAGAATTTTGAGAAGGCTCTGGAGTCGGAGGCCAAGAGGCTGCTTCGCAAATTGGATGAAAGGCTGGCCTATGAGAGAGAGAACATCTTTTATGCCTGTACCGAGGGCTGTGCCAGATTCATATTCGATGAGGCCAGCGAGGCCAATTTTGTCTGCCCCTTCTGTCAGGGCAGCCTGGAATATATGGAGAACGCCAAAGTGGTGGATACCATAGAGAGACAGATAAAGGAATTGAAATCCTGTCTATAGGTTATCCAAATCGTTGCCCAGAATTGCCGTCCACCACCAACGGGCCATGTCAACCAGATCGCGGCTGAACATGCCGGAGAGGCGATACTCTCCGCCTTTGTTTGTGATAAGGCCGGCTCCGAGAAGCTTGTTTCTCATGGCGTAGAAGGCGGAGCGGCTGACGTTTAGCTCTCTCAGCAGCTCCTCCCATTCCTGGACTCTCAGGGGCTTACCGCTCTTCTGCCTCTCTTCCACCAAAGAGAGAAATCTTCCACCCCGGTCTGCCGTAGTCTCCTCTTGAAAGAGTCGAAGCATAAGCTCATGGTAAGGATCCCTGGATCTGCTTATGGCGAATTCGGATTTGGATCTTACCTTGATGGTCGTGGCAGTCCGGGGAGCAGACTTTACATTGGTCATAGACCAGCCAGCACGGATCTGGCTATATCGGCATACTCTTCTCTTAGTATATAGCTCGTGGGCAGACGATATGACTTTTTATTGACATGGAGTATCCCCAGCCTCGAACAGATATAGCCGATCATCGAAGCAATGGCTTTCTTGGACACATCCAGCCGTCTGCTTACCATCTCGTGAAGAGAGGCCACAGTAAACTCCCGAGCCTCAAGTATCGACTCCAAGACCGCACGCCTAAGACCATCTGAATCCAGATTGAGGAAACTGACCATCCGGCCAAATATCTCAGACCGCTGTGCTTTCATAGTACCCCTTCCTAGCTACCATTACCCTTGATATTCTTTTGTGATGCATATAATATAAGCTTTACTATATGAGCCGATACTTAATTTAGCTTTCCTGCGGATCCAATTTATGCCGACATCAGTTTAAGCTAGCTCTCAAATAAAGCTCAGGATATAGAGATTGTGGTCCGAGGAGATATATGGATAACAGAAGGTGCGAAGGGGACAGCGATGAAGATATGGCCAGGACAGATGCCCTTTGCAGCCAGGGAGATTATGAGGCGGCAATTGCGGCATGGGAGGAGGAGAGAGGAGGTTCAAAGAGCTTTTCCATCTATTATAGAAAGGCTCAGTCGCTTCGACGGCTGGGAAGACTCGAAGACGCAGCGGCTTGTTTAGAAAAAGCCCTCCAGATCGAGCCCGAGAATCCCGACGCCTGGAGGGCTCATGCCTTCTGCTGCAGCCAGATAGGCAGAGATGATGAGGCACTATCCTCCGCTGAAAGATCTCTGGCTATTGATCCCAGCAACGCCAGGACCTGGATTGTAAGGGGCTTTGCCCTTCACCGCAGGGGCCAGTACGAGCAGGCCGTGGAGAGCTACGCCCGGGCCATTGAGCTCTGCCCCATGGGAGCAGATGGCAGAAGGGCCTGGAACAACCGGGGCGCTGCCCTGGACAATCTGCGCCGGCATGAAGAGGCCATTGAGAGTTATGACGAGGCGCTGATGATAGATCCATTCGATATCTATCCCTGGAACAACAAGGGTGTGGCTCTGGGGATTTTGTCCCGCCATGAGGAAGCCGTGCTCTGCTTTTTAAAGGCCATTGAGATTGAGCCGCAGTATGCCACGGCCTGGAAGAACCTGGGCCTGGCCTACAGGGCTTTGCATCGCGATCAAGAGGCCGAGGAGGCGCTCTCCAGAGCCAGGGAACTGGGTCTTTAGCTCCCCTTTTTGGCCGAGAGAGCGGCTGCGATCTCCTCCGCCAGAGCCTCCCGGTTTTCTCTGGTTACCGCAAGGACCTTGAAAGTGCTGCGGATCTTCTTTGCCAGACGATGGTTGGACCACTCATGTAGCACCACCAGCATGGGCTTGGATGAGGCTATGGCCATCTCCACCGCCGAGACAAACCTGTGGCTGGTCAGCTCCATGGGACCGACCTCGTCCACAACAATCAGATCGCATTTAAGGGCTGCTTCTATGGCTCCAGCCCCCACTCCATCCAGCTCCTCCGGATGGACCCGGTATTTGCCCAGCTGCGGGCCGCTGCCGGTCTCGTCAGCCAAAATCCCCATTGCGCCGCTGCATAAATCGAGCAGCTCAAATCCGATCCTTCGGTCCTTATATCGCCTCTCGAGGGCCAGTACCCCTCCTACCTTTAGACGAGAGGCCTCTGCCGCCTTTGCCACCAGGGTGGACTTGCCCACACCCGGTGGTCCGGTTACTGCTATTCTAAGGACCATATAGCTCCCTCATCTTCTCTGCGTAGCGGCCCAGGCTCTCCACATCTTTGATCTCCTTTTTTACCAGCTTTTTAAGCCGACTGCGGATAAGGCCATCTGGCCTGATGCCGGCAGAACGAAGGTGACGTCCGATGGTCTGACACATCTCATCGCCCTTGCAGTCCCAGTCCATCAGCAGTATAACCTCGGAATAATTTCTTGCCGCCTCCTCGGCCAGGTCCAGAGCACAGCGATGTGAGGCCATGATGATCGGACCGGAAAGGCCCAGAGAGCGCAGGGCCAGGAGGTCCCGCCTGCCCTCCACAATAACCGCTGCGCCCTGGCTGGAGGCCTCAAGAAGGGAGGCAATCAACTCCTCCAGCGCCTCTAGATCATAGGTTCCCTTGAAACGGCTCTCCTTAAACTCTCTCGCGCTGATCATGGTCCTCAGCCCTTGCTCCGGATATCGGTCAAGGCAAGTTTCTGGGCTAGAAGTGCATATGCTTCTTCTCTCATCAAGCCCTTGACCAGAATGCTCTTCTTGGAGCTCTTCTGGCCGCTCGTCACCACCACATTCTGCTCCGGTACTCCCAGAGTCCTGGCCAGCTCCTCCATGAGCTGCCTATTGGCCCGTCCTTTTATCGGCTCCTCGGTGAGGCGGGCCTCAAGAGACCGTCTCCAGGGGTTGTACCCGGATGGAACCGATATCCGGCTGCAGCCGGGGACTATCTCAAAAGAGATGATACAGCCTTGAGGGTGGGGCTTAATCGACTCTCTGGGATCCATTAGGCCAATTAGGGCGTCAGACAGCAATAAGCTTACCTGTGGACGGACAGATATAATTGCCTCATAATCCAATAAAATCAAATCGGAATCAAGAGACCAGATATACCCCAGCCACTATGAGCAAGAATGCTGCTGCCTTTATGGCCAGTGACTCCCGGTCCAGCCCCTCCGCCAGGATCCCGGGACGGAAGCGGGCCAGCAGGATTACATAGATCAGGGTGATGAATGGCTGCAAAGCAGCCAGGCTGGAGACAAGAGCAACCGATCCCCGGCCGTAAGCGAAGATGAAAGCACCCCTGCCCAGCAAATCCAGAAATTCATTAACAAAGAGAGCCAGGAGAAGATAGGCCCCTCCATGGAAATAGGCAGTACACTCTTTTCTTATCTCCTTCGGCCATAAGACGGGAAGGATGGCTAAAAGACATCCCACAGAGGACCAGAAGATAAGGTGCCACTCGTTCATGAATCCCAGAAGGTACTTGGACGCCAGGGCATGGGCAGCGCTGAAAAACCAGAAAACGGCCATGTGTTTTAAAACTGGGGAGATACAGCCGCTTGCCTGCCGGCCTGGCCGATAGGATATGAGCACAGCGCCGCATACCAGCAGAGCGCCTCCGGCATAGTCGTCTGCCTGCAGAGACTCTCCCAGAAAGACAAGCGCACCCAGAAACACGAACACGGGATAGACATAGACCAAGGCTGCTATTCTGCTGGTCTCCTCCTGCTGCAGGGCTTGCAGGTATGCCGTCCAGAGGATGACCTGAAAAGCGCCTGTGGCCAGGGCATAGAGCGTCTGAGGATAGATCCATCCCCAGTCCATATAGAGGGGAATAGCTAGGATCAGGGCCTGCTGCATGATTACCAGTGCCGCCAGATAGGCCAGAGGCTCCTTCACGATTCGACCCAGCAGGAGCTTATCTATTATTCCTGTAGCAGCAAAAGCAGCAGCCCCAACTAGGGAGAGCGCAAGCCAGTCCACAGAGGCATTAGGTGAGCAGAAAAGTTATAGATTTCCCATTCTCTGAAGGGAGAGCAATGCGAGACCGAGCCCGCACAGGCTTTCCTCTCCTGTGGGGCCGCATACGCCCTCCAGCGGGAAGGAGGCGGGATGCTGGAGCCCGCCAGTCCGTCTCTGTTGAATTTTGTCGCTCTGTGCTTCCAAGATTAAATTACTAAAAGATATATTAATCTATATATAAAAATTTACCTTAGTTTTCATGACGCCTGGCGCAGCTCAAAATATTCATCCACCAGCCAGTCGCCGACCTCCTTTAGATACTTTCGCCTGCGTTCGTCTTCAGCAATTATTTGAAAAACATCTGAGAGATCTTCATCCATCATGCAGCGGTTTTCATCGGGTCGAATTTAAACCTATCGAAAGTCCCGGAATTTAAGATAGCTTCTGCTCCTATACACCGGCTCTGCCCCGGGAAAATATCATTGCCACGCAATAAGGCTCGCGCTCTCTTTTCAGCTCTCCGGCATGTATGGGATGGTCTCCGCAGATGACAAGCAATGTCTCTTCATCTGCCAATCTCATGATTCTGCCTATGCAGCGGTCTATTAGCAATGCCGCCTTTTTTATGGCATTGAGATCGGAGCCCAAATGAGCATTTTTATCGATTCCGATGAAGTAAGATACCAGCAGATCCGGCCTCTCATGGAGGGCCTGACAGGTGAGCCGACAGGCTTCTATGTCGAATTGCTCCGGGGGAAGGCTGTCCGGTATGCCGTGCACCATCTCGATCAATCCCTGATAGACCTCCGCCCCGTTCTGCTCCATTATCACAGCGCATACCTCACCCGCGGCTGATGCTATCTCCGGCAGGCTGAGTATGCTTGATTCTTTTGCACCGGCCTTATCCAGGATCTGATGATGCTCGGGAAGCAGCCCGGAGAGGATGCTGGCAATGGCCGGGGTGGTTCGATTGGATACCGCCCTGGCCGGGAAAAGAAGGCCATCCTTGCAGAGGAGACTCATGTTAGCCGTATCCGGGAGGAGATGACGCAATAGGTCGTAGCCCAGACTGTCTACGATGATCAGTGCAGCCTTCTTGCAATCCCACTCCGCCACAGCCCGGATGGTCTTTCCGTCACTTTGCGGCAGATTGAGGCCCAGAATTGAGGCTATGGTAGGCGCTATATCCAGCTGGCTGAAAGAGGGTGGGCTCGATATGTCTTTCGTGATAATCGCTCCTTCATCGGCCGAGGATTTATTGGCCGGCTTGGACTCTGGCAGCCAGGTTTTTGATGGCGCAGGATTAAATAAGGAATGGTTAGAAGATAAAATAAAGCCGGATAAGGCTGGAAGAGAGAGCCACGAAAAAACGATTCTGGGCTGCTTGTGCCCAGCGGAGAATTCGGATGCATTATTGGATCATGATCGCTGCCCTCTGCGCAGTTTTGACTGCTGCATATTCCTCCGATGCGGAAGTGGATATAGATTACAGCCATAGCCTTATGGGAATGGGAACGGTCATGAGCGATTTCAAGATGGGATCAGAGGAGGATACCCTGGCTATGGGAAGGGTAAGGGGAAGCGGAGAGGTTGTCAATAGATATGCCTTTCTCCTAAATGACTCCAAAAACGTATCCATAGAGGATCAGTTTATCTTCCAGCAGACCCCCGAGGCTGCGGGGGCTTCTGTGCCCGATTATCCCCCCATGGTCGGCGCTCCCATGGGCCTGCGCCTTCTTGGAACCAGCTGGGCTGGCAGAATAGATCTCGCCGGGCGGTAGGATAACAGTTTCGTCCCGCGGCAAAGTTTTATCTTAAAGCCTGCCGAGACTTTAATAGATATGCAGGAACTGCAGAATATGTCCGGGCCATTTTCAGAGCTCTGCCAGATGTGCCGAGAGCCGGCCCAGAAGATCAGGCATTGCAGGGAGCTTCTGGTTGTATCACATGTGGATGCCGATGGCCTGACATCGGCAGCGATAATCTGTACTGCACTGGAAAGGGCTGGAATGGAATATGAGGCTCTCTTCTTCCGGCAGCTTGATGAGGCTGCCTTGGATCAGATTGCAGACTCCAATCCCGATATGGTCATTTTTACCGACCTAGGGAGCGGCATGATCCAGCCGATATGCGATCGCGGCCTCCCTGCGGTGGTGGTCGACCACCACAAGCCTGCTCCATATCAGGCCCGGCCCATTGCCCACATCAATCCTCACCTGGTGGGTGCAGATGGGGCCCTGCACCTTTCCGGCAGCGGAACCTCATTTCTCCTGGCAAGGGCTCTGGCCGGCTCACCGGCAGGCAATGACGATCTGGCCGCCCTGGCCGTGGTGGGGGCAGTGGGAGATCTGCAGGACATGGCCCACGGCCAGCTGACGGGGATAAACCGGCATATTCTGGAGATAGGCTCCCGGGCCGGGGCGATATCCTTTGGCCGGGACATCAAGCTCTTCGGAAGGCAGACCCGCCCCGTCTATAAGATGCTGGAGTACTCTCAGGATCCTTATCTGCCAGGGCTTTCCGGGAATGAGGACGCGTGCATTGCCTTCCTTAAGGATACAGGAATCCGCCTGGGAGGGGAGCGCTGGCGCAGGTGGATCGACCTCAGCCAGGATGAAAAAGCCAGTCTGGTCACGGCCATAATCAGAAAGGGGCTGCGCAGCGGTCTGGCCAGCGTCAAGCTGGAGAGGCTGATCGGAGAGGTCTATGTCCTTTTATCCGAGAGAGAGGGCACAGAACTGAGGGATGCCAGCGAGTACTCCACCCTGCTAAATGCAACGGCCCGTTACGGCCATGCCCAGGTTGGACTTTCGGTATGCATGGGGGACAGGAACCTGGCGTTCGCTGAGGCTCAGAGGCTCTTATCCCAGCACCGCCAGAATCTGGTAAATGGCCTTAAGCTGGTGGCAGAGAAAGGCATTACCAGCCTGCATGGCATCCAGTATTTCGATGCCGGAGACTCTATCATGGACACCATAGTGGGCATCGTGGCAGGCATGAGCTTTCAGATGGCAGACCGCTCCCGCCCTATTCTGGCCTTTGCCAGGACCGAGGGAGGAGATCTCAAGGTCTCAGCGCGAGGAACCCAGGATCTGGTCCGTTCCGGACTGGACCTGGCGGAAGCTCTCTCTGCTTCTGCTCGGGGTGTGGGCGGAGTGGGCGGAGGACACAATGTGGCGGCTGGAGCTACCATTCCCGCCGGAGAGCAGCAGAAGTTCCTGGAGCTGGTGGACGGCGTCGTGGCAAGGCAGCTCCACCTCTGACATCTTTAATTGCATTAAGCATAAATTAACGGCCGCCACCCGTTTTGATCGGCTTGATCGAAAGCCTTTTAGCTTATATGATTATGGAAAAGGGTCACGATAGCCGCCAGTAGTCTTTTAATATGTATAATGAGCATAATTCATATATAGCAAAAAAGCAGGAAAAAGTGAAAAGAGGCGCCCGAAACAAATGCCCAGCGTGAGATATACCAGGATAGAGATCACCCCGGATGCCTATAGATCCTTGGAAGCAGAGGCCATTTTGCAGGGAAAAACCCTCAAGAAATTGGCATCTGAGTTGATACTAAAGGGCGTCTCTAAAAAGGCTCTGGATTTCGTCCAGGAATTGGAGGAGCCGGCGGTCACAAGCAAGCCTCAGATGGATTTCAACGAGGAGATGACCCGGGTCATCAGGAAGATTGGGGCAACGGGCATACATATCAGCCTCCAGACCCTGAAGGTGGTGAAGGATTCCATTTTAGAGGAAGGATACCAGGGTGCAATGCTCTATGTGGCCCAGCATACTGCATCCATGGAGAGGGATGAGCTGCACCGGGTGATTGCAATATGCCGGCGCTATAAGCTCTCGGAAAAGTCGGCTGCTTATCTGGTGGAAAATTTAAATGAGATCGAGTCCGGCAACTGGATCTAAGCCGGAGCACTTATCACTTTCAAGATCCTGTTCTTAATGCATTAATGCCGGATTGGTCGGCTCACTTTCTGGCCATCTGCTTGATCTTATCCCAACCTGTCCCGCCCGCTCGCAGGGGATGGTCCAGGATGACATCTATGAATCCAAAGATGATAGGGGCATAGACGGCATAAAAGTCGCGGGCAAAGGTAATGGCCTCATCCAGGTCCTGAAAGCGGCGGCCTTCGGTCACCTCTCCCGTCCCTGTGACGATTGTATCTATGCTGCTCTCGGCGACAAAGCTGGACATACCGCATGAAGCCTTTGCCGGCTGGAGGGCATCTATATTCACAGGCACGCCGCCATAGCACTCATAGGCATAGCGCAGGATCTCCATGTCTCCGGCCAAGCCCTCTGCTCTGGCCTCCTCCAGGATCTCCCGGTCCATACACTGAAGCTGGGGGATCAGGCTGGCCTCGATGACATAGGAGAATCCCCGGCCTTCTGCAGAGAGGTCCATCGCCTCCAGAACCATTCCCAATTTGACCGGCTCCCCCCAGCCGAAGCTGCACTTCCAGCGTTCGCTCTCTATGTATATCTGGCTCCGACTGAGCTGGGATTGGCTGAGCATATAAGTCAATATCAATGCTGTTATATGATAAGCCTTTTCAAGCCGATGACGTCTGATGATGGACCCTTCCTTGCCGACCCCTGCTATGGGCAGGCATCGTCAGTTCCTTTCTTTCCCTCCATCAGTCAGCAAATTATGCACAATTCATTCACCTATAGCCTCTACCGGGTCCAGGCGGGATGCCTTCAATGCCGGATAAATCCCTGCCAGGAGGTTTACGACCAGGGCGAAGCCAACTGCCAGAATAAAGCTCTGTGATGTGATCTCCACTGTGAGATGGGACACCATGTAAACCTCGCTGGGAAGGGAGATGGGATAGGCCTCTATGAGCTTTGCCGCGGCATAGGCCAGGGCTGAGCCCAGAAGAGCAGCCGGAGGCCCAAGGATCATGCTCTCCAGGAGATAGATATTGATTATGGACTGGCGGCAGGCTCCTATGGCCATGAGTATGCCGATCTCCTTGGTCCGCCTGGTCACAGCCATTATCATGGTATTGGCCACTCCGAACAGGGCTATGACGAATATCAGGCTGTAGAATATAATCAGCACCACATCCTGGGTATCGAAGATCTGCAAAATATCTCGGTTGCGCTCCTGCCAGCTCTCCGCCCGGTAGGAGAAGCGGGAGTTGAGATCGGAGGCGATCATGGGCGCAGCATCGATATCATTGAGCCGGGCTGCCACCTCGGAGACCACATCTTGCTGGTCCATCAGCTCCTGAGCTGTCTCAAGAGGAAGGTACACTGTGCTCTGATCCGCTCCCGTACCTGTCCTGATCAAGCCCACCACCTCCAGGGTTATGGACTGGTTTTGACGATATAGGCTGAACGTCTCTCCCATTGAGAGCTCCAGTTCTTCCGCCAGCTTGTCTCCCAGCACTGCGCCTCGTTTTCTGAAAGTGAGGTCCAGATAGCGGCCTGAAACCATATCCTGTTGCACATTGAGCAGAGGATCCTCTGCTTCAGGCAGCGCTCCGATGATGCTCGCCGCCCTCACCTTATCCCTATGCTTGGCTCCAGCCTTGCCCAGCATCCGGGGCGAGACTGCCTCAACCTGGGGATAGCTGCCGAGTATAGCGGATAGGCTTCGGTAAAGGGTGATGTAATCCTCGTCCTCCTTAGGGCTGATGGTCAAGTGGGGACTGTTCTCCACCAAGCTGACGACCAGATCGCTTCGGTATCCCTCGTTGATGCCCATCATCACCACAATCACGGCTATGGCCAGAGCTACGGCCAGCACTGAGAAGAGCACCATCTTGGGATCAGAGGTGATATGCCTCCTGGCTATCTCCAGCTCGAACATGGCTGCTACCCCTTCAAGGCTATGACCGGATCGAGCAGCGATGCCTTTCTGGCCGGATAATAGCCGGCGGCGATGCTCAATAGAACCGATATTATGGTAAAGAGCAGGAAGTCAAGCGGATTGAGGGCCATGGGCAGATTCATTGTCTGACCCATGCCGTCTTGGATCTCAATGCCTTGCAGCTGAAGGCAGGCCAGCAGGCCCAGAATACAGCCGACAGCCGCTCCCATGAGGCCCAGAACGCCGCTCTCCATCAGGAAAAGCAGGCGGATGTGGAATGGATTGGCGCCCAAGGCCATGAGCATGCCTATCTCCCGCGTCTTCTCCACCACCAGCATATTCATGATGCTGGCGATTCCAAAGGTGGCTATGATCATTAGCAGGAACATGGTGATGGCATTTTGGGTCTTTTCAAAGGCCAGAGTCCTGACGATATCAGGAAAAAGCTCCTGCCAGTCCTTGGCATTGTAGCCCAGCATTCGCAGCTCTTCTGCCGCAGCTGGGGCGAGGAAGGGATCCGAGAGCTTGATATCTATAGCCGTTACCACATCTCCCTGGTTTAGGAATCGTCGGGCTGTGTCCTGGGAGACATAAGCCACCCCCTCGTCCACCTCTTTATAGCCAAAGCTGAATATTCCTGAGACCACCAGATTTACCGGCTGGCGGTCCGGAAACCGGGCGGAGATGGTGTCTCCCATTTTGGCTTTCAGTTTCTCTGCTAAGGCCTCTCCCATGACCAGCCTCCTGCCGCCCATTATGGAATTTATATCTCCCTGCTTCATATTGTCTGTGATCTGAGTTATCCTCTCTGCCTCTACCGGATCTATGCCCACCAGAGCCACATTTTCCGATTTATCCTTGTAGCTGAGTGTAGCTGATGCGGACAGAGTAGGAGAGACCCCCAAAACACCGGGAAGGGCCCAGCAGATCCCGGCGATGCTGCGGTAGAGATGGAGGTAATCCTCTCCATCCTCCGGTATCACGGTGATATGGGGGAGAAAGCGAAAGACAATGTCGAATAGAAAATCAGAGAAGCCGTTCTGAATGGATATGAAGACTATGGATATGGCCACGGCTATGGCCACCGCCCCCACGGAGAGAAAGGTGCGCCATTTTCGATAGGTTATATGCCTGCGGACCACAGCGATCTCGAAGGCCGGAAGAAGGCCGAATTTCAAGAGAGATGCCTCAGTAGCAAGATAGTCCGCAATCGGTTATCAAGTTTCTGGATTTCCCGAGAAGGGAGATCTGACTTGCTTAAAATGCAGGAGAGACCTTAAGCTCGGAAAACTCGATATAGCAAAGCAAGTTATTTCAGCTCAGGAGGTGGCAGCCTATCTCTGCCATTTCAGTCCGAACGATCATTCACTCGCAATCTGCTCGAGAAAGCACTGATCATGCAGTAAAGCAAGCAATGGATTATGTCTGAATCCGGCATATTCCTGAGAATGAGATGGCTCTCCAAGTCACAGATCGATCAGAGATATGAAAAAACAAATCCAACTGGAAAAGATGGCTAAGATATTCTGGAATAGGGATTCAAGTGCACTTGATTACGACGAGACGCTCTTTCTGGGAGAGCATATCTGCATGGTTGCGGAGAAAAGGGCATTATCTGTGTGCAGGATCGCTAATGTGCCGTCCGTCCTGCACACCGATAATGCATTGTTCTATATACTGATTCCTGGACGCTAACGTCTTTGCTTGCGCATTATCATATAGCAAGCTGCTAAAGCAGATCATAATTCAAATTGCGTCTCTTAACTTGACTGTTGGAAGAAACACACCACATCTGTAAGTGTGAAGTCGTCATATAGATTTACAGGCTTGTTTTTTTCCGGGGTTTTTTCCGGATTTTTGTCTGAAGCAGGAAAACGCGGCGCTTCAATACGGATCAAGTTCTCTCCGTCATTCAGGTTGGTACTATGGAAGCAAATGCTCTGGAATAATGGATAGCCGATGGTCGTCGTTCCACCAGGCGTTGGACGTATATTGCCGATAACATTGCCATTAATTTTAACTGGAACATTTTCTGTTGTGTATGTAAGTGCCATGATGTTGAACATAAGCAATGCATATCCACCTTTAAAGCATCCTTTTGTATTGAACTTCTTTTCCCACACGCTTTGGTCTATTCCTCCTGGTTTAGTATCGCCAATATGTGCTATTTTGGCAACTAATACAAAATTGCATGATACTGCCATTAGCTTTCACCCATGAAAATACTTTTGCATATGTCTTACTATTAATATCTTTTGTGTTCAACAATATAAATATAGTGACTTCATGAGTGAATGAGGGGGGAGCTGTAAGTTGACTGGGATTCCGTTACTCATGGTCATTAATAATTTGCAATTGTGCCAAATATAAAGTTGCATCCTCATAAGAGATATGGCTCATTTCTATTCCGGCTCAACTACCCTGAATGAATAAGGTGCAAGCCCTAATAAACCTGAAGCTCGTTGGCGAGAGATGAAGAGTCATTATGAATGAAGAGAATTTAAGCAGCATTGAGAAGCCAAAAGAAAACATCCTGACCACCGCCAGGAGGATTATATCCCTGGGAGCAATCTGCGATAGCTGCCTGGGGCGGCAGTTTGCCATGCTGGCCACAGGATTTACCAATGCCGAGAGAGGGCGCTCTATAAAGTCAGTTCTGGCCATGCAGGCCTGCGCCGACGAGGACAGGGCTATCCTGGAGGAGCTGGCCCCCTCTTTTCTGCCGGCGTGCCTCAAGCTGGGAAGAACGGGGGAGGATGATGCTCCCTGCAGCGTATGCCTGGGTGAGATGGCCCCGGCAAATCTTGATCTCTGGGCGGAAAAGGGGGCTGTAGCTCTGGCCGGATGGGAATACAAAACTCTGCTGGTGGGCACCCGGATGTCCGGACTGCTGGCGGAAAACGAGGAGCTGATTGTGGCCGATGGCGGCTCAGTTCATGCCGAGCCCTTCAAGTCGGAGCTCAATCGCGAGGTGGGAAAGAGGCTCTCAGCCCTGACCGGCAAGGCGGTTGATTTAAAGAGTCCGGATATGGTGGTCCACCTCAACCTGGAAAAGAGGGAGGTACAGCTGCAGGTATCATCCATCTTCATCCGCGGCCGCTATCGCAAGCTGGTGCGGGGCATCCCCCAGACCCGCTGGCCCTGTCGCGAGTGCCGCGGTCGCGGCTGCCAGCGCTGCGGCGGCACGGGAAGGATGTACCCCGAGTCTGTGGATGAGCTGATCCGCCCGGCGGTGATGCAGGCTGCGCAAGCGGAGGATACTGTATTTCACGGAGCCGGTCGCGAGGATATCGACGCCAGAATGCTGGGAAGCGGCCGGCCGTTCATAGTAGAGGCGGTCCGGCCCCGCATCCGCGAGATCGACCTGGCTTTTCTGGAGCAGGAGATCTGCCGCCAGGCGGAGGGCAAGGTGGAGGTCACAGGGCTTGCCTGGGCCGATTCGGCCATGGTAGAGCGGCTGAAAGAGGCTGCTTTTGAGAAAACTTATTCTGCCCGGATCAGGCTGGGCGCGGCCGTCCCAGAAGAAAAGCTTAAATCCGTCTTGAAGGAATTAGAAGGGTCGATCGATCAGCGTACGCCCACTCGCGTCTCCCACCGCAGGGCAGATAAGATCAGGGTGAGGAGAGTTTACAGAGCGGATTTAATTGAGATGCAGGGCAATATGGCCCGCATTGAGATCAGAGGCGACAGCGGCCTGTATATCAAGGAGCTCGTCTCCGGAGATGGAGGCAGAACCTGTCCCAACCTGGCCGAAGCCCTTAAGGTAGACGCGATCGTTGAAGAACTGGATGTAATAGATGTAGGTGGAGAATCAGATGGCACATCATCACGGAATGCGGAAGAAGTCAAGAGACAAGATGAGCAAGACGGTCAGGGCTAGGGGAATATCCCCTGTGGTCAGGGCGATCCAGGAGTTCGAGAAGGGCGCAAAGGTTCATGTGCTCATCGATCCCAGCATACATAAGGGCATGCCTCACCCCAGGTTCCATGGAAAGACGGGCGAGGTCGTGGGCAAGAGAGGAAGGGCCTTTGTGCTGAAGGTCACCGATGGAGATGCCACCAAGACCCTGATTGCATTACCAGAACACTTAACGGCACAGAAATAGATGATTGTCAAGAGCGTCTTGGAGGAGGATCTTCTGACCCTGGCGGAGGTCAAAGAGATCCTGGACCAGATTCGGGACAGGCGTTCCGATGAAGAGGAACTGGGCTATGAGCTGCGCCGGGC
>JAGOLL010000064.1 GCA_017994055.1 Methanothrix sp. | reverse complement strand
CGTATTTGCCGCTGGATACAGCCAGCTGGGCTTCTTTGCTGGACATGCCCTCAATGGTCGCTCCCAGGCTTCCGGCAGTGCCTATGACCTCGCTGGCGGCATGCTTCATGGTCTTGGATAAAAGTCCTTTCCTCTTGATCTTGGCAATCTTGAGAACCTGCTCCATAGACAGGTCCCCTACAACGGTCTTATCACCGCTGCCTTTCTCCAGCCCCATCTCTTTGATGATCAGGGCGGATGTGGGGGGAGTTCCAACCTCGATTTCAAATTCCGTTCTGGACTTGACTATTACCTTAACCGGAACCTGCATTCCATTGAGATCTTTGGTCTGCTCATTGATCTTGGCAACCACTTGGGCAACGTTAACTCCCAGAGGTCCTAAGGCCGGACCGAGCGGCGGCCCGGCACTTGCCTTTCCGCCGGGGACCAATGCTTCTACCATATTAGCCAATACTTGTCACCTCTAAATTATGCGGCTTCATCCTTGCTGAGCACGCGCACATGATCTCCTCGCACTGTGATGGGTATGGGAACCATGGCTTCAAAGAGCTCCACAGTTATCTCTTCCTTGGAGACATCCACTCGCTTGACCCTTGCTTTCTCTCCCTTGAAAGGCCCGGATATAAGTTCGATTATTGCCCCTTCATTTATGCCGATTACGGCAGGCTTGGGGGATAGAAAGTGTTCCACCTCTCCAATGCTGGAGGCACCTTTTATCACAGAACGTGCATGGGGTACTCCTTGAATCGCCTGATCTACAATTTCAGGAGCAGGAGACTCCACAAGAACATATCCTTTCAGCACATCTGGTACCAGCAGCGCCCTTATGTCATACTTTTCTTTGCGCGCTATCTGGGCGATCATGTTAGCCACTGATCTCTCTTGATTTGCAGTGGTCTTCACAACGTATATGCTGGTCTCGGACATTCCGCCCTCTTAGACGAGGCACGGGTATAAAAAGGTTTGGAATACAATGGAAATCTCTTTATACTATAAACAGGGGAGTTTCCAAGGGGTGAATATTTGAGTGGCAGGACTGATCAGCTTCGGGACCTCGTTTTAAAGATTGGCGCTACAACCAAGGTCGTGGAGAAGCAGGCCACCCGTCATGGCAGTCTCCGGGGGAGCGGAGAGATAGAGCAGGCCTTGCTGAGCGTGGTCAGAGAGATGATAAAGCATTACGGCATCCAAACCAAGCTGACAGCTGAGCAGCTCTCCGCTGTGGTGAGGCTTTTTTATAAGGGACTGAGCGATACTGAAATCGCAGAGCAATTGGGGGATCGGGCTCTGAATAAGACCGTCAGTCGAGCCAGAATCAAGCTGCATTTATTTCGAGAAAGCGATTTAAAACCTCCTTTTGATAAGGATGAGTTTCTGCATCTGGCCGAGTCCAGTAAATCGGTCAAAGAGATGGCTGAGAGCCTGCGAGTTGCTCCATCCACCATCTCTGAATATAGAAATATATTCGAGAGCCAGAAGGCCTCAGAGAGGGATGGCTATACCAAGCGTTTTCTGGAGATACTATCCGATCAGGATGTCTCAGAGCGCATGGTGACGGCACATACCGAAGACGGCCTCCAGGACACTATCGATACCGATTATGAGGCAGCGGAGGCATAGAGCAGAACTTCTTCCGCGCTAATGCCTGAGCATGGACTCAATCTCAGATCGCCCCCAATCCAATCAGCAGCAGGCAGATGATAAGCCACTCACCATCCACGAAGAACTCCAGTATTGTAGGATGACTGCTCTCGCTTAATGTGATTATAAAGAGATATTCGATCGAGATCATCAGGGTCATCATCATCAGGATCTTGGCCTTGACCAAGAATAGCAATGGCAGGAGGGTGCCGTTCAGAGCCAAAAGCATTCTCCGGGTCTTCCTGGGCCCAAGGATCACCGGTATGGTCCGAACCCCGCTTTCCATGTCTCCTCTTACATCCTTTAAGTCGCATAGCGTAGAATTTATAAAATCTTTGATCAGCATTAAATAGGCTACAGATACCACGGTCAAGAGTGGAAAGACATCCAGGGTGATGGCAGGCATTAAGGTGCAGACCAGGGCCCAGGAGATGCCGACTACGATATTCTTGACGAATGGTATGTCTTTGAGGCGGGGCAATCCAGGATAAATCTGCGAGCTGTAGATGCAGTTGGCGATAAATGGTATCGTCAATGGCAGCAATGCATGAACTTCTATGCTGAAGGCCAGAAGGGCAGAGAGAAAAAGGGCTATAATGGATATAATGAGGATATGCTTCTCCCGGCCTCTGAGAAAGGCTATCCTATCCGGACGGTTGATGCTGTCTTCCTTAATATCTGTTAATTTATTCAAACTGTAAACGCTAAATGTCATTAGAAATACAGAGAAACAGATATAATAATTAGGTGCAGCTCCCAAAAGTATATATCCGCCATATGTTTGGAAGAATCCGGTGCAGGCTATGAGCAAAGAACTTGAGGTGATCAAACTAATTACCTTCTGTAAACAGTCTCTAGAAAGAGAATAAAGTGCTCTGCGCCTAATTATCTCTATTATCTGATATGGGTTCTTATCTATATCTATCTGAATCAATGTCCTCACCTACAACTGCCTATCAGTGAAAATTTACAAAAACAATTAAATTAAGTCCAATATATACATTTACATATCTGTTACATCTCCCTATAATATTAAATACTTTTCTATATCAATTTTCTGTGAAATAATTCTACTTAGGAAATTATTTTTAAAATCGGTCTTTAAATAACCGCTGCGGATAAAGGACAGCTATTCTGTCCCACCCGATTGAAAGCAAAAAAAAAGGGCATTAAAGATGTTGCTGCAAAATGAATTATATATTAATTATTACTTTAGTTTTTCCACTTGGGTTGATTGAGATCTATAATAATCATACAGCATCCTGCCCCATAGAACGGCAGCATCGCCAGCATACACCAGATCTGTGCCCAGGTCGTAGCTGCCATCTATCCTGGCCAGTCCCAGATTGAGAAAGGATTCGGTTACCATAAAAGCGATCTTGATCTCTTTATCTATCAAAAGTAGCCTGAAGTTCTTTTTTTCCAGGAGGTGATTGATGCGGTCAATTTCCTCTGAGAAGATGGCGTTTAAAACTGGTCTTGTGACTATTATCTCCACATCTGCGCCGTTCTCAACCAGTTGGGCAATTGCCCTGGAGTAGCCTGTAATCAGAATAGGTGAGATGCCCTTGATCTCTTTTGAGTCATAAAGCGAGGCCAAAAAGTAATCCAGAGATTTCAAAGGGGTCTCAGGGCTGTCTTTTACAATTTCGCCCTTTCCCAGCATTCCTATTCTCTTTTGCAGCTCCAGGGGGATTCCGCTAAGGTCATGATTGCGCCAGAATTTATGATGCTGATTCAGGGTTATTACCGTATCTATCAGGTCTTCCAGGATAGTCGCCTGGATCTTTCCGATATTGGTCAGGCTGTAAACCTTGCGATTCTTTTCAACCAGATCTATTTCCATCAGTTCTTTGATAGAATGAAGCAATGTGGTGGAGCGGCTCTCGGTGATATCTGCCAGCTCACTCACCGTCTTGCCTCCATGCAGCAAAATAAGCAGAATCCTCGATCTGACCGAAGAACGGGCAAACATCTTGAGATCTACTTCAGCTTGCTCATATTTCTTCTCGTCCTCCGATACCATGATAACGTATAGCAGTGCATTGTTATTTAAACTAAACCATTGAGAACTCCCATAAATCTATCCCAATAATATTATAATAATTTTTATATAATAATAATATTATTATGTGGTATAGACTCATTTATTGTATGGACATTCTCGGCCTCTGCTGCTTACCTCACCAAGCATCCGCTCCATCATCTTCCAGTGGCTCCCCCGCCAGTAGAGCTTGCCGCATATCCGGCACTGCCACTGCTCTCTCTCGCCCCCAGCCAGCTTCTCCAGAGTGCTGTTGCATAAGGTGCATCTGTCAGGGTCCAATCGCAGAGGCAGACCGGCTCCTGCCATCTCCAGGAGTTGTTCCTGTATCCGAGAGGAGATGATGAGGATACAGGGCTGATTCGCTTTAAGGCAGGATTGCCAGAGGCTTCTGTCCCTGGTGATCACCGTCCTTAGCTCTTTCTTAGCCTTATCCCTGATCTCCTGGTCCCTTCCGCCATCGGGATTGGCCACGTCCTGTCCCATGAGCCTCAGCCATCTTCCCAGGCGCATGAGCATGAGATCCACGATAAAGCGCTGCCTGGATCGCCCGGAAGCTTCTGCAATGCTCAATTCAATACCCATTCCCCCAGGCATCCGCAACTATTTATCGATTGATATTGGAGGCATTGTTCATGAAGAAGGCGATGAGCAATGTGGATGTGGCAGCAATGGTCTCGGAGCTATCCGATCGGATATTGGGGGGCTTTGTGGGCAAAGCCTATCAGCAGTCATCGGATAGGATCTGGCTCTCGGTGGCCTCTCCGGCTGAGGGCCGCCTGGATCTGCTGCTCGCCGCCGGAAGGAGGGTAAATATCACCAGGGCAGACCGTCCCGCCTCCAAGACGCCCCCTCAGTTTCCGACAATGCTCAGAAGCCGGCTGACCGGAGGCAGGATAGTGGAGATCCGGCAGCATGACTTCGACCGCGTTCTGGAGATAGAAGTGGAGAGAAGCGGCACTCGCCACATTCTGGTGGTGGAGCTATTTCCTAAAGGCAGCATGCTGCTGCTGGATTCCAGCCGCACCATCCTCTCCCTGCTCAAGAAGACGGTCTACCGGGGCAGCAAGATGGCCGCCGGGGAGAAGTACCTCTACCATCCCGGCCAGCTCGATCCCCGCCGAATATCCATTCCCGATCTTTCCGCCTGGCTCTCTGCCGCCGGCCAGGATCTGGTCCGATCACTGGTGCGGGGGCTGAATATGAGCGGGACCTATGCCGAGGAGGTCTGCCTGGTGGCAGGGGTGGACAAGAACAAGCCAGCCATCGATCTGGATGATGGGGAGACACAGAGGGTGCACCAAGCCTTGCAAGAGGTCTTCTCGGATCAGAGCCTGGATCCTCACATAGTCCTGGATGCAGGCGTGCCAGTGGATGTCCTTCCCCGGCCGCTCAAGATCTACCAGGGCCTGGAAGCTCGACGCTATCCTACATTGAGCGAGGCGATGGATACCTTTTTTGTCGAAGCGGAGCCCAAAGAGGCGAAGAAGGATCCACTGGAGAAGAGAATTGAGCTGCAGAGGGCGGCGGTGGCGGACTTCGAGGCTCAGGAGAGCCAGCTGATGGCCAAGGGAGAGCGCATCTATCAGATCTACGGCAGCGTTGAGGCCATCTTGCAGGTGGTGGCCGGGGCCAGGGAGAAGGGCTTCTCCTATAATCAGATCTGGGAGAGGATCAGCAGCAGCGGCCTGCCCCAGGCCAAGGCCATACTCAGCCTGAACGGCCAGGGAAAGATGCGGGTCTCATTGGAGGAGACGGAGTTGGAGATCGATGCCGGCCTCACCGTGGCCCAGAATGCCCAGAAATATTACGAGCGGGCCAAGGAGCTATCCCGGAAGGCGGCGGGGGCGAGAGAGGCCATGGCCATAACCGAGCAGCTCAGGGCGGGAGCCTCCGCCCCCAGGAAAGCCCGGCCTGCTGCGGCGGTGCGGCGGAGAAAGCCCAAGTGGTATGAAAGGTTCCGCTGGTTTATCACCTCGGACGGATTTCTGGTTCTGGGCGGAAGAGACGCAGAAAGCAACGAGGAGATTTATGCCAGGTACCTGGAGCGGCGGGACCTGGCTATGCATACCGATGCTCCTGGAGCGCCGCTGACCGTCATCAAGACCGAGGGCAAGGCCGTGCCTGAGAGCAGCCTGCAGGAGGCGGCAGCCTTTGCCGTGAGCTATTCTTCTTCCTGGAAGGCGGGTCTTGCCTCGGCGGACTGCTATTTGATAAGAGGAGATCAGGTCAGCCAGACTGCAGAGCCGGGCCAGTTTTTAAAGAAGGGCGCCTTTGTTATTCGGGGGGAGAGGACCTACTTCAAGAACACCACCCTGGGGCTGGCTCTGGGAATATCGGGGGGCATTCTGATAGGTGGACCGGTCACGGCGGTCAAGCCCAGGGCCGATCCCCTGGTGGAGATAGAGCCGGGGGAGTTCAATGCCGACGACCTGGCCAAGAGGATTTACCGGCTGTTTTCGGAGAAGGTGGAGGATAGGGCATTTCTAAAGTCAGTGGCCTCGGTGGATCAGATAGTGCAGTTCCTGCCGCCTGGAGGATCGAGGATCAAGGGAGGAGCTTCCTGATCACTCAGTTCTTTTTGTCTGACCCATCTCCTCCTGCTCCGTCCAGAGTCTCCCCGCAGGCTTTGCAATATCTGGCATCGGCATCATGCCGGTCCAGGCCGCAGCCGGGGCAGATAAAAACCCTCTTTTCTCTGGCTGATGAGATCCAGGTCCGGAAGATCCTGGCTGCCTGGAAGGGTATGAGGATGATGCCGGAGATGATCATGACCACAGTTGTCAGCCTTCCGATCCCTGTGACCGGCACGATATCTCCGAAGCCCACAGTTGAGACGGCCACCACTATGAAATAAAAGGCATCTCCGAAGTTGTTCACCTTGGGATTTAAGGGACTCTCCACGAAGTAGAATATGCCGGAATAGACAAAAAAGAATATGAAGATGCTGAAGACCAGCCGGGCTATATTTATCCGACCCTGGCTTATAATTCCAAAGAGCATATGGCCCTTTGAGACAAAGCGAAGGAACCGGAATATCCTGAATACGGTCAAGATCCGAAGAATCTGGATGAACCGGATATCATAAACAAAGGAGGAGGCTGGCAGAACCATGAGGATCAGGGTCGGCATTATGGCGGCCAGATCGATTACGCTGTAGGCATCCTTTATGTGCCTGCCGCGGTGAGGCGCTCCATAAAGCCGGAGAATATATTCGAGGATGAATACCGCCACCACAGCGATCTCAAGCCTCCAGAGCTTTTCTTGTTGACTCAAGGATAGATCATAGGTATGGAGGACAAAGATGGAGACTGCAATCAGGTTCAGAAAGATGATGATGATGTCGATGGCCTTTCCCAGGGGGGTTTTAAAGTCGATCATATAGAACTGAACCGTCTCCCGAAAAGTCCTCTCCCCATCCTTCCCCCCGTTTTGTCCTGGCGCACTAAGGCCGAGCATCGGGAAGATATTGCACTTGCTGGAAAATAAAGTGATGCCCGGCCAGAAAATTCAGGATGTCAATAGGGTGCGATCAGCAATCCAGAAGAGCTACTCGCTTAAATTGCCCGCGAAGATGACCCTCATCCAGGTCCTCCCTTAAGCATGCTCTCCCAGGCCAGTTCCAGGCCATGGGAGCGGGAGGGAAACCATCGTCCAGGCTGCTTGCTGTGATCAGCCGCTTCAGCTCTCCTCTATGGGATAGTAGTACTCACCATGCTCTTTTTGGCTCCGGTCCAGGCGCGAGTCCGGCTTATTTACTCTAGGCCTGTGGGTCTCCTCATCGCGACGGAAGGTGATGTTGATCGCCTTCAAGAAAGAGTTCATGCCTTCCCGCATCTCCAGGGGGGTATGGGCTGTGCCGATCTGTCCCGGCTGGCCCTCGAAGACCATCAGCCGTTCCGCCAAAAGGTCGATGAGATAAATGTCGTGATCCACCACCAGCACCGTCTTCTCCGAGGACTCGGCAAAGCGCCTCATGACCTTGGCCGCCATCATCCTCTGCTCTACATCCAGGTGAGCTGAGGGCTCGTCCAGGAGATAGATATCCGCCGGACGGCTGAGACAGGCGGTTATAGCCACCCTCTGTAGCTCCCCCCCGGACAGCTCGGTCAAAGCCTGGTCCATGAGCATATCCAGGCCCATGGGCCGCAGGATCTCGGTCTGGTAGTAGCTGCTGTCGAAGTCGTGAGCTATCCCCCGGAGCAGGCCCTGCACTGTGACATCGGAGTCGGCCTTGAGGTACTGGGGCTTGTAGGATACCTTCAGCTGGCTCTCGAAGCTGCCTGCTGTGGGCGTTTCCACTCCGGCCAGCACCTTGATGTATGTGCTCTTGCCTATGCCGTTCGGCCCTACTATGCCCACCACCTCGCCCCGGCGTATTATGCCTGGCTCGGCCCGGAGAGAAAAGGAGGAGTACTGCACGGCGAATGCATCATAGGCTATCAGGGTGGGGATCTCCTTCTCCAGCCTGGGAGCATGAACCTCAAAGTTGATGGCGGTATCCCGGAAGCGCACATTCTCCTCGGGCAGGTTGCCGCGCAGATACTGGTTGATGCCCACCCTCACTCCCTTGGGCCGCGTTATGACGCCGTAGGCCCCGGGCATGCCGTATATGAGATGGACGTTCTCCGCCAGCAGGTCGAGCAGAGCCAGGTCGTGCTCCACCACCATCACCGCCCGATCGTGAGCCAGTTCTTGCAGGATGCGGGCCACATTGATCCGCTGGTAGATGTCGAGGTAGGGGCTGACCTCATCAAAGAAGTAGAAGCTGGCATCGCGTGCTGCAGCAGCGGCTATGGCCACCCTTTGTAGCTCCCCTCCGGAGAGGCTGGATATCTCCCGGTCCAGGAGACCGTCCAGGGAAAGCCTTGCCACCAGATCGGAGAGAGCGCCACGCTCATCAGTCTTTTCCAATAGTCCCCTGACCAGGCCGGAATAGCTCTTAGGAATGCGATCTACATACTGGGGCTTGTAAGAGGTTCGAATCCCTTTATCTGCCACCCTCTTCAGATAGTCGCCTAGGGCGCTTCCGGAGAACCTCTGGAAGACATCCTCCCAGGAGGCATTCCGTCCCAGGTTGGGCCGCATTGCTCCTGAGAGTATGGATACGGCAGTGCTCTTGCCTATGCCGTTGGGGCCCAATAGGCCGGTGACTCGCCCGTTTACAGGCACGGGAAGGCCATAGAGGGCAAAGCCGTTCGGGCCATATCTGTGTACCGGATCCTCCATCTCCTCCGGCAGGTTGGTGATGTTGATGGCCTTAAAAGGGCATTTGCGCACACATATTCCGCAGCCCACGCAGAGGTTCTCGGTGATCAGCGGCTTGCCGTCCACAAAGACTATGGTCTCGTCCCCGGTGCGCACGGGGGGGCAGAAGTATTCGCACTCTTTGGAGCACTTGCGGGGCTGGCAGCGGTCGCGGTTGATGATGGCAATCCTCATAATACAACCTCAATTGAGAAGAAGGGTCCAGCTGACCAGCCAGAGGTCGACTACCATGAACTCCACATAAAACCAGTCCTTGGTCTTGAAGCTGTTTGCATCTATATTGAGGAAATTATAGGTATGCTTTTGAATGAGAAATGTGATCAGTATAATAGACAGCATCACAAAATGCCAGGGATATGGGGCCAATGCCTGGCCAGCATGGTAGCAGGCAAAGCCCGCTGCTGTACCCAGGATGGAAGGATATACGGTCTTGACTATGCCGTCAATTCGGTTCTTTCTGCGCTCGGCAGCACTGGCTGGCTTAGCCTTGGGCGGCAGCTTGGCGGCTTTGTCAATCGGCTTTTCCGGCCCTGCCGGAGCCATCCGCCGATCATCCTTGTTGCCGGCTCTCTTATCTTTCTTGGCCATCCCTCCCCTGGATTTCATTATATGATAATAGCGTTTTGGTCCGGGAAAAGTCCAAGTACTATAACTTTTAAGAGCCTGTGTATGTGTATGTCGTAGCCGATGCTTCGGTGTTCATCTGGGGCAAGAGGCCGGAGGGGAATCTTATAACCGTCCCGGCGGTGGAGGCGGAGCTCAAGGATATCAGGACCAGGTCCTTGCTTGCCATCTACGATGTCCGGGTGGAGAGCCCCCTGACCAGTTTCCGAAAGGCAGCGGAGAAAGGGGCCCGGGAGACGGGAGATCTTAGGGCTCTCTCGAAAGCCGATCTGGATGTTCTGGCCAAGGCCCTGGAGTACCGCAGCATTCTGGCTACAGACGATTATGCTCTGCAAAATGTAGCCCTTCACCTCGGCCTGAAGGTCGAGCCCATAGGCCAGCCCAGGATAAAGAGAATAAGAAAGCATATCCAGAGGTGCCGTGGCTGCGGCAGCAGGTTTGAGGGTGAAGCCTGTCCTGATTGCGGAACTCCTGCCCCCAAGAAGAAGAGGTGCATATAGAATGAAGAACATTGAGACTTTGATGAAGAAGGCAGCAGAACTGAAAGCGGAAGGCCTGGTGGAAGGCCAGATCTCGGAAGAGCTGAACATCTCCGAGGAGACAGTTACCTGGCTCCTGACCCATGCCGAGAAGGCCAGCACATCCCCCGGCCCCAAGGATATCTCTGTCGACTGGTCCATGATCGGCAAGAGCGCCTTCCGGCTCAGCCACGTCTCTGAAGCCCTCTCGGATATCATTTATGATACTCTGGACGAGAAGGACTGCGGCGTGGATGTGGTGGTGGGCATAGCGCTCTCCGGCCTGCCTCTGGCCAGCATGGTGGCCAACAGCCTGGCAGCTGACCTCGCCGTCTATACCCCCAGCAAGCAGATGCTGACCCAGGATAGCGGCAGGGCAAGGGGCAATCTGAGCGCCAACTTCTCCAACGTTATGGACAAAGAGTGCATCATCGTCGATGATGTGGTGACCTCGGGAAAGACCCTGGAGGAGGCAGTGGAGTATCTGGATGAGCATGGGGCCCAGATCAATGCCATCGCCGTGCTGATCGACAAGAAGGGCACAGAAGAGATAGCCGGAGTGCCGGTTGTATCCATGCTCAAGGTTTTGAGGGTCAATTAGCGGGGTGCCGGGCAGAAGAGAGCGCGGATGGTCTTGCCCAGCCATCACTATTTTCATCTTTTTGGCTCTCTATATCGCAGGTGCCTCTATCTTTGTTTTCTTGCCTTTGGAAAGCCTTTTAGCAATCCTGTCTCATCTCTCCCCCTCACAAGCTGATATATTATGTTCTCCGAGGATGAGTATAGATTGGACTTCTTCGTGGATGAGGGATTCCAGCGCAAGAAGTGCGAGAAATGCGGCAAATTCTTCTGGAGCAGAGACGCCCAGAGGAAGACCTGCGGGGATCCTCCCTGCGATCCCTATACCTTCATAGGCACTCCCATATTCAAGCGCGAGCACACATTGGATGAAATGCGCGAGCACTACCTGAGCTTCTTCCAGGCTCGGGGACACGCCCGGATCCAGAGATATCCGGTGGTGGCCCGCTGGCGGGACGATATCTACCTCACCATCGCCTCTATCGCCGATTTTCAGCCCTTCGTCACCTCGGGGCAGGTTCCTCCTCCCGCCAATCCCCTCACCATCAGCCAGCCCTGCATTCGTTTGGACGACCTGGATTCCGTAGGGCGCAGCGGGAGGCATCTGACTACCTTCGAGATGATGGCCCATCATGTCTTCAACACCAGGGTGAGGGAGATCTACTGGAAGGACCGGACGGTCCGGTTATGCGATGAACTGCTGGCCGGCCTGGGCATGGACCCTCTGGCAGTGACATACAAAGAAAATCCCTGGGCAGGGGGAGGAAATGCTGGCCCCAGCGTGGAGGTCATGGTGGGGGGCCTGGAGCTGGCCACATTGGTATTCATGGACTTGAAGGCCGTAGCCGGCGGCCCCATCCAGATCAAGGGCGAGTGCTATGAGAAGATGAACAATTACATCGTGGACACCGGATACGGCCTGGAGAGGTTTGTCTGGGCTTCCACCGGATCGCCCACCATCTATGATGCCATATTCCCCGATCTGGTGCGAAAGGTGGCCGACCTGGCCGGGGTGGAGCACGACCTCAATGATCTGGAGTATGCCGAGATCTTCGCCCAGAATGCCCGCCTGGCGGGAATGGTGGATCTGGACGAGTACAGCATGAAGGACCTGCGGGGCATGATCGCCAAGAGCATCGGCATCAGCCCGGAGAAGCTGGAGAGGGCCATAGAGCCCATGGAGAGGGTCTATGCTGTAGTGGACCACACCCGCTGCCTGGCCTATATGCTGGGAGACGGAATCATCCCCTCCAATGTCAAGTCCGGCTACCTGGCCCGCCTGGTCATACGCCGGGCTCTGCGGCTGATGAAGGAGCTTGGCCTCTCTCTGCCTATAGCCGATCTGGTTGAGATGCAGATCTCCCGCCTGGACTATCCCGACTGGGAGGAGAGGTTTGTCACAGTCAAGGAGATTCTGAACCAGGAGGAGCAGAAGTATGCCGAGACCCTGGAGAAGGGCAAGCGGCTTGTGAAAAAGAGCGCCGAGCACTTCAAGAAATTAGGGCAGGCGGTGCCTCTGGCGGAGATGATTGCCCTCTACGACACCCACGGCATACCCCCGGAGATAGCCAGGGCCTCGGCGGAGGAGATTGGAGCAACTGTGGAGCTGCCAGACAACTTCTACAACCTCGTCGCCAAGAAGCGGATCAAAGCCGAAGCTGAGGAGGAGGCCAAAGCAGTGGTGCCGGGAAAGACGGAGATGCTCTACTATGAGCATCCCTTCGAGGAGGTCTTTGAGGCCACCGTGCTGGATGTGACTGACGACGGCTGGGCAGTGCTGGACAGGACTCTGCTTTACCCCGAAGGAGGAGGCCAGCCGGCGGACCACGGCTCCCTGGAGCGGGCAGGGCAGGAGTTCGCGGTGGTGGATGTGCAGAAGTCCGGGGATGCGGTGCTGCATAAGCTAAACCAGCCGGGCCTGGAGAAGGGCGACCGGGTCCGGGGAAAGGTGGACATGCGCCGTCGCCTGGCCCATGCCAGGCACCACACCGCTACCCATCTGGTGCATGACTCGGCGAAAAGGGTGCTGGGCCGGCACGTCTGGCAGGCGGGTGCCCAGAAGAGCGAGGAGCGGGCCAGGCTGGACATATCTCATTACAAGCGCATCACCGAGGCAGAGCTGAAGGCCATTGAGCTGGAGGCCAACCGCCGGGTGATGGAGCTTACTGCCGTGGACACCCAGTTTCTCCCCCGGGAGGAGGCGGAGAAGCTCTTTGGATTCGAGCTTTACCAGGGAGGCGTTCCGCCCGGCAAGCAGATCCGGGTGGTGCGCGTCGGAAGCGACATCGAGGCCTGCGCTGGAACCCATGTCACCAACACGGGCATGATCGGGGCGATCAAGATCCTGCGCACGGAGAGAATTCAGGACGGGGTGGAAAGGATTGAGTTTGCCGCCGGAGAGGCGGCGGTGCGGGCCTCACAAGAGCGGGACGACCTCCTGGCGGGGGCCTCAGGCGTTCTGCGAGTCCCGGCGGAGCAGCTTCCCAGGACAGCTGAGAGGTTCTTTGAGGAGTGGAAGGGGCAGGCCAAGGAGATCGAGAGGCTGAAGGAGGACCTCGCAAGAGCCCGCCTGCGAGGCCTTGCCGCAGAGGCGGAGGAGTCCGATGGTCTCAAGATAGTAGTGCAGAGGATGGGCAGTGCCGATATGGACGAGCTGCTCAAAGCCGCGGCCCTGCTGGCGGAGCAGGACTGCGCCGTCCTCTTGGGCAGCGAGACGGGAAAGCTGGTGGCAGCCGTGGGCCGGTCCGGGCTGGCCAGGGGCCTCAAAGCCGGGGCAATCATCAAGGCCGCAGCCAGGCTCTTGGGCGGAGGCGGCGGAGGCAAGCCGGAGCTGGCCCAGGGGGGAGGGCCGGATGTGGCAAAGCTGGAGGAGGCTCTGGCGGCGGGAAGGGAGGCCATGAGGGCGGGGGCTTGAACGTCCCTGCCTTCAAATTATTTTTGCTCAATTCTCCTCATCAAGCCTGACTGCGTCAGACTCAGGTTTAAATTTACGGAAGGACCAAGAATAACTCTGTGACTGAGGATGAGCTATTAGACCGGATCTCCGTAAATCCCAGGATTATGGCAGGAAAACCCGTCATCTGGGGCACAAGGCTGGCCGTGGAGTACATCCTGGGGCTCCTGGCCCATGGAACCGCCATGGAGGAGATCCTAGAGGAGTATCCCGGCTTGGTTAGGGACGACATCTATGCCTGCCTTCTCTTTGCTTCCAAGACCCTTCAGGACGCCTCTTTTATTCCCATCGAGGCGGAAGCAGTATAGAGACGTTTTGTCCTATCTCTAAATGGTCTGGAGCTAGAAAAAAAATTGGATGCTTTAATCTGTTCTTCAGGATACTGCTCTCTCCTTCACCTTATCAGATACGTCTTGCTGATAGTGGTTATCACCAGAGCCAGCAAGAATGGCCCGAGAAGCCTCTCGAGAATGGCCCATCTCAGGCAGCGCTCCAGCTTGTATTCCACGGAGGGGTGAAGAAAGGCGGTAAAGCCGGAGGTGAATGTGAAGAGGCTGAAGAGAAAGGGATCGAGGAAATCAAGAGGCGCTTTTCTGGCCTTGCTCTGCACCAGCACCTCGTCTGATCCATCCATAGCATCCTCGATCCTCTCCTCGATGATGATCTTTAGCAGGCACCTCTTCTGCCAGAAGAAGAGGCCGAAGGCCAGGATGATCGCAGCCGACCAGACGATGGGGAATGAGGGCCTCACTCCGTAGCCATAGAGAATCCATTCCCCGAAGTCGATGAGCCGATCGAGGAAGTTCGAAATCAGGGTGGCAACGCCTGGGGATGAGGCCGCCTGCCAGTTCTTTCGAACCGCATTCCTATAGGCGAAGTAGCAATCGTTGGCATCGCCGTACCAGCCCAGGTTGTTGTAGTTCTTGATCAGGGCCAGGTAGGCAGCCTCATCGAAGTGCAGGCTTTCTATGTCGTCCCAGCGAAGATGAAGACGGCTATATTCAGCTTTGGTGAGATTGAGGCTTTTTATGGAGCAGTTCTCGAAATAAGCCGGCCTCTTGAAGAGTATTCTATAAAAGGAGGTCTGATTCTCAAATCTGGCGTCGTCAAATTCGATATTTCGATTAAATTCCGCATCCTCGAAGCTGGAGGAGCCTGAGAAAGCAGCACCTACAAAGTAGGCATTGCCACTGAAATTCGTCTCCTCGAAGTCGGCATCGCCGCCGAAATTCGCCTCCTCGAAGTTGGCATCGCCGCTAAAATTCGCCATCCAGAAGCTGGCATTGCCACTGAAATTCGCCTCCCCGAAGTTGGCATCGCCGCCGAAATTCCCCCCACCGAAGTCGGCATCGCCGCCGAAATTCGCCCCCCTGAAGTA
>JAGOLL010000063.1 GCA_017994055.1 Methanothrix sp. | reverse complement strand
GAAGAGGCCGAAAGCTTAAATAGATTGAGTCCGACGTCTCTCAGTCCTAACCAGGAACTTGTAATATTTATCTTAAACTTCGCGAGGCGTATTATGGGCAAGAGGAAGAAGATAGCAGAACGTGTCACGACCTTGATGGACAAGCCTGAGATGATCAGGAACATTGGAATCGTGGCACATATAGATCACGGCAAGACAACCCTTTCTGATAACCTCCTGGGCGGCGCAGGCATGATCTCCATGGACCTGGCTGGCAGGCAGCTCTTCATGGATTTCGATCCCCTGGAGCAGGCCCGGGGAATCACCATCGATGCGGCCAATGTATCCATGGTCCATGAGGTAGAAGGCAAGGAATATCTGATCAATATGATCGACACCCCCGGCCACGTGGACTTCGGCGGTGACGTCACCCGGGCCATGAGGGCGGTGGACGGAGCAGTGGTCGTGGTAGATGCGGTAGAAGGAGCCATGCCCCAGACAGAGACGGTGCTGCGCCAGGCTCTGCGGGAAGGTGTCCGGCCGGTTCTCTTCGTCAACAAAGTGGACCGCATGATCAATGAGCTCAAGGTTGAGCCCAAGGATATGGCCACCCGGCTGGGCAAGGTCATCGACAATGTCAACAAGCTCATCTCCGGAATGGACGAGGAGAAATATAAGGCAGGCTGGAAGCTGGATGCCGCCCGGGGCAATATCGCCTTCGGCTCCGCCCTCTACAACTGGGCCATCAGCGTGCCCCAGATGAAGAAGACCGGCATCGGATTTGAGCAGGTGATTGAATACTGCCGGGCGGGCAAGATGAAAGAGCTGGCAGAGAAGGTCCCGCTTTACAAGGCCGTAAACGATATGGTGGTCAAGTTCCTGCCCAGCCCCATTGAGGCCCAGAAGGAGAGGGTCAAGGTCATCTGGCACGGCGACTGGAGCAGCCCGGTGGGAAAGGCCATGGCCACCTGTGATCCCAAGGGACCGGTGGCCTTCATGATCAATAAGGTCAAGATAGATCCCCATGCCGGAGAGGTGGCTACGGGCAGGCTATTCTCCGGGACACTGCACCGGGGAATGGAGCTATATGTCTCCGGCGTGGCCAGCACCAACCGCATCCAGCAGACGGGCATAATGATGGGCGCGGAGAGGGTGGAGGTGGAGGAGATTCCGGCGGGAAATATCGCCGCCGTCACCGGCCTGCGGGATGCCATAGTGGGCTCCACAGTATCCACTGAGGACGGCATGACTCCCTTCGAGCAGATCAAGCATGTCTCCGAGCCGGTCATGACCGTGGCCGTGGAGGCCAAGAACACCCGCGACCTGCCCAAGGTGGTTGAGGTTCTACGCCAGATAGCCAAAGAGGATCCCACCCTCCAGGTCACCATCAACGAGGAGACCGGGGAGCACCTCATGGCCGGAATGGGCGAGCTGCATCTGGATGTTACGGTAACGAGGCTGCAGCGCGACCGGGGAGTAGAGCTGAAGACATCTCCTCCCATCGTGGTCTATCGCGAGTCCATAGCCGGCAGAGCCGGACCGGTGGAAGGAAAGTCTCCCAACCATCACAACCGCTTTTATGTCGAGTTCGAGCCCCTGGAGCAGGGAGTGATCGATGCCCTGAAAGAGGGCAAGATCAGCATGAAGATGGAGGAGATAGAGCGGCGGAAGATCCTCATAGACCAGGGCATGGACAAGGACGAGGCCAGGAACATCGCCGGCTACTACGGCACCAACGTCCTCTTGAATATGACCAAGGGCATTCAATACCTCCGGGAGACCATGGAGTTGATTCTGGAAGGCTTCGAGGAGGCGCTGAAGAACGGCCCCATATCCAGAGAGCCGGTGCAGGGAGTCAAAGCCAAACTGATGGATGTCAAGCTGCACGAGGATGCCGTCCACCGCGGCCCGGCTCAGGTAATTCCCGCCGTCCGCCAGGCGGTTCAGGCCGGAATACTCATGGCGGAGCCAGTTTTGCTCGAGCCCTTCCAGAACGTCTATATACAGGTGCCTCAGGATCAGATGGGAGGAGCCATGTCTGAGATCCAGGGGCGCAGGGGGATCATCCTGAGCATGGACAGCCAGGGAGACATGATCATACTCAAGTCCAAGATGCCTGTGGCCCAGATGTTCGGGTTCTCCGGAGCCATCAGGTCGGCCACGGAAGGCCGAGCCCTCTGGTCCTCGGAGTTCGCCGGATTTGAGCCGCTGCCTGCCAACCTGATGCTGGAAACAGTCAAGCAGATCAGGACCAGAAAGGGCCTCAAGCCTGAGATGCCCAAGCCATCCGATTACTTGAAGGTCGTCTAAGGTCGACCTTCGAAAAGATTAAACACCAAAGCAGAAATAGAGAAAGACAAGGAGATTGACTATGGCAGATACCAAACCACACCTCAATCTAGCATTCATAGGACATGTCGACCACGGCAAGTCGACTACCGTAGGCAGATTGATGTTCGAGACGGGGGCAGTAGATCCTCACGTCATTGATGAGTACAAGAAAGAAGCAGCAGGAAAGGGAAAGGCAACCTTCGAGTTCGCCTGGGTTATGGACAGCCTCAAGGAGGAGCGCGAGAGGGGTGTCACCATCGACATCGCCCATCACCGCTTCGACACCGCCAAATTCTACTTCACTGTAGTGGACTGCCCCGGACACAGAGACTTCGTCAAGAACATGATCACCGGCGCCAGCCAGGCTGATGCCGCCGTTCTGATCGTGGCCGTTCCGGACGGGGTCATGGCTCAGACCAAGGAGCACGTCTTCCTTTCCAGAACCCTGGGCGTCAACCAGCTCATTGTGGCCATGAACAAGATCGATGCCACTACCCCGCCCTTCGACGAGAAGAGGTTCAACGAGGTCAAGGATGAGGTGGGCAAGCTGCTCAAGATGGTGGGATACAAGCTGGAGGAGATTCCCTTCATCCCCGTGTCCGGCCTGATGGGCGACAATCTGGCCAAGGCCAGCGAGAACCTGAGTTGGTACAAGGGCCCCACCCTGCTGGAGGCTCTGAACAACCTCAAGGTGCCCCAGAAGCCCACCAACCTGCCCCTGCGCGTACCGGTCCAGGATGTTTACACCATCTCCGGCGTGGGCACTGTGCCCGTTGGTCGCGTGGAGACCGGGGTCATGAGAAAGAACGACAAGATCGTCTTCCAGCCCGCCAATGTGACCGGCGAGGTCAAGTCCATTGAGATGCACCACGAGGAGGTTCCTGAGGCCTTCCCCGGCGACAACATCGGATGGAATGTGCGCGGCGTGGGCAAGAAGGATATCCGCCGTGGCGATGTCTGCGGATCGGTGGAGAAGCCTCCAAGCGTGGCCAAGGAGTTCAAGGCCCAGATCGTGGTCTTGCAGCATCCCAGCGCCATTTCCGCCGGGTATACCCCTGTCTTCCACTGCCATACCGCCCAGATCGCCTGCACCCTTACTCAGATCCTGGCCAAGCTGGATCCCCGGTCCGGAGCGGTCAAGGAGGAGAATCCCGCCTTCATCAAGGCCGGAGATGCGGCCATCATCATGGTCACCCCCTCCAAGCCCATGGTCATTGAGCCGGTGAAGGAGATCCCCCAGCTGGGCAGATTCGCCATAAGAGATATGGGCACGACCGTTGCCGCCGGCATGTGCATCAGCGTGGTGCCACGCTGAGTCATCCTTTTTGGTGTAAAACATGCAGAAGGCAAGAATCAGACTTTCCGGCACCAACCCTCTGATGCTGGACGACATCTGCGGCCAGGTCAAGGGCATAGCCCAGCGGACCGGGGTTCATATGGCAGGACCCATCCCGCTGCCGACAAAGAGGATGTCCGTTCCCTGCCGGAAGAGTCCGGATGGTGAGGGGACCGCCACCTGGGATCACTGGGAGATGAGGGTGCACAAGAGGTTGATCGACCTCGATGCCGATGAGAGGGCACTGCGCCAGCTCATGAGAATCCAGGTTCCCAAGAATGTGAACATCGAGATCGTGCTGGAAAGCTAAACATAGAGCAGCGGCTGCTTCCTCACGGAGCAGCTTGCCTATATCTTTAAAGTTTTTTACCTCAATTCAGGCGTGGACTCGTAGTATAGTCTGGATAGAATAGAGGCCTCCGGAGCCTCGGGCCCGGGTTCGAATCCCGGCGGGTCCGTGATTCTTTTTCGATATTCTAAATTTGAAATTAAGATATCGAAGGACCATATCAAGCTCAATCCCAAATTGACGGATCATCTTTAACTGAAGCACCCGGATGTATTATTAAGAGCAGAGCCAGACGCAGCCCCAGGAAGATAAATCCATCTTCTCAATCTTCACATTCTCCAAAGCTGGCATAGGATACTGTTATATTCTTCCAGGGTATGACAGCCAACCTCATGCCAGGCAAAGTCTCGCATAGTTATGCTTTTTGCGGCTCAGAGAAACCGCTTATTGGAAAGACTATCGGGGATATGTTCGATGAAATTGCAGAGAAATATCCTGATAATGATGCAATAGTATCAATTCATCAGGAGAAACGCTACACCTATCGCGAGCTGCAAAAAGAGCTGAACCGCGCCGCCAAGGGCTTCATGGCTCTGGGCCTCCGGAAGGGCGACCGCCTGGCCATCTGGGCCACAAACCTTGCCGAATGGATCATCACCCAGTTTGCCACGGCCAAGGCGGGCATAATCATGGTCAATATCAATCCCGCCTATCGTACTCATGAGCTCGAGTATGCCCTCCGCCAGTCCGAGGCCCAGGCTCTGCTGCTCATGGACCACTTCAAGAGCTCCGACTACGTCCAGATGTTCTTTCAGGTCTGCCCTGAGGCCCGGGAGGCTGAGCCGGGAGAGATCCACTCCGAGAAGCTGCCTTTCCTGAGGACTGCGGCCATGATCCGGGGCGAGAAGCCATCCAGCATGTACTCCTGGGATGAGGTCTTAAGGATGGGCGACAGCCTGCCCGACGAGGCCCTGCGGGAGAGATCTGAGAGCCTGGACTTTGATGATCCCATCAACATCCAGTACACATCGGGCACCACCGGCTTTCCCAAGGGCGTGGTTTTGACCCACCACAACATCCTCAACAATGGCTACTTCATAGGCGAGTGCATGAATTTCTCCGAAAAAGACCGCCTCTGCATCCCCGTTCCGTTTTATCACTGCTTTGGCATGGTCCTCTCCAATATGGCCTGCATGACCCACGGAGCCACCATGGTCCTGCCCGGGGAGTACTTCGATCCGGTCTTGGTGATGTCCGCAGTGGAGAAAGAACGCTGCACCGCTCTGCATGGCGTGCCCACCATGTTCGTGGCTGAGCTCGAGCACCCCGACTTTAATAAGTACGACTTTTCCAGCCTGCGCACAGGGATCATGGCCGGCTCTCCCTGTCCCATAGAGTTCATGAAGAAGGTGAGCACGCTGATGAACATGAAAGAGGTGGTGATCACCTACGGCCAGACCGAGGCCTCGCCCGGTATAACCATGTCCTCCACCCAAGACTCCCTGGACCGGAGGGTCACCACCATTGGAAAGCCCATGCCCCATACGGAGATGAAGATCATAGATCCCAAGACGGGAAAGATGGTTCCCCGCGGCGAGACGGGAGAGATATGCGCCCGGGGCTATATGATAATGCGCTGCTACTACAACAATCCGGTGGCAACAGATCAGTGCATCGACCCGGAGGGGTGGCTTCATACCGGAGATCTGGGCACATTGGACGAGGAGGATTACTGCAAGATCACCGGCCGGCTCAAGGACATGGTCATAAGGGGCGGGGAGAACATCTATCCACGGGAGATCGAGGAGTTCCTCTACACCCATCCAGCCATAAGCGATGTTCAGGTCATAGGAGTTCCGGACAAGAAGTACGGTGAGGAGATCATGGCCTGGATCAAGCTGAAGAAGGGGGCATCCGCCAGCGCTGAGGAGATCAAGGACTTCTGCAAGGGCAGGATTGCCCATTTCAAGATACCCCGATATATCAAATTCGTGGATGATTTCCCCATGACGGTTTCAGGAAAGATCCAGAAGTTCAAGATGAGAGAGGAGTCGATCAGGGAGCTGGGCCTGGAGGAGGCAGCCAGCATGAAGACCGCCTGATGGGCCAATTTCATCTTTATATTCTTTATATTCTTGTCTTGGCTGAGCGGATCAGGCGGTTCAGCGGCTGGAAAATGTCGTTTCCGCTGCTCAGACATAGCGGCCTCGGCAGGCCATCCCTCCAGGGCGCGTTCAACCGCGGCCTGAATTTGGGATGACCTTTCCACAGGCAGAGGTCGGACCGCATAAGGATCCGGCGGCAAAGAATGTGAGAGATATAGATGATCCATGAGGCTGAATTTTATTTGTCCAGCAGCTCATACAGGGTCTTCATGCCCTTGGTGAATGGAGGCATTCCTGAAGTGAGAAGAACCACCCTCAAGACATCCACAATCTCTTCTTTGGTGATTCCAAGCTCCTTCATGCCGCTCATCATCTGCTTTTTGGTGGCTGTCTCATCGGATCTAGAGGCATTGATTCCTATGGCAATCAGCTTCTGGGTCTTGTGGTCCAGGGCTTTGCCGCTAAATATAGCCTTATCCAATTCTACGATGGCGTCATAGATATCGGGATATTCGCTCTTGGTCCTGGCCATCCCTTCCCCAAAGAAAACCTTTCCTTTCATCCCTGATTTACTCTGTGCTGATATCTGCTCTTTCGCTTAATAGCTTTTCTGCATTCTGATTTAGAGGGGAAGCTGCTCCGCTATGCTGCCAGAAGACCATAGCTTAAACCAATGGCTCTCCAGTAAGGGCTTGCTCGCCCAACACAAAGGTGACATACCTGAAAACGGCATCAAATCCTGCCAAGGGGCTCTAAAGCTTTATCCGGAATAGAAGCATATCATACCTAGACAAATTTGGAAGGAGATTTTTCATGGTATTAAAGACACCCCAGTCATTAAAAACAGAGCATGATGAGCTTCATGCCCAGCTTGCCCAGGCCAGGGATTCCGGCGGAGCTACAGGTGAAGCAGCGGCAAAGGTAGCCCAGGCCCTTCACCCTCATTTCCTGAAAGAGGAGGAGTACGCACTCCCACCACTGGGATTGCTGCCTATCCTTGCCGAGGGCGGGGTCCTGCCGGAGATGGAGGCGGCTGTGGGCATGGCCCATCGGCTCAAGGCGGATCTGGGCCATATGCTCCAGGAGCATAAGGAGATCGTAGTCGCCCTGGAGGCTTTGAAAGAGGCGGCGAGCTCGGAGGGCAATGCCGCGGCGGCGCACTTTGCAGAAAAGCTGGTGCTCCATGCTCAGACGGAGGAGGAGGTGCTCTATCCCGCCGCGATTCTGGTTGGCGAATATCTCAGTTTAAAGCTCTCGGAAAAGAGAGGAGGGTGACGGTCAATGTCCATTGAGGAAAACAAGAGCATTGTGCGCCGCTTCTTCGAGGTGGGCCCCTCCAGGGGAGATCTCGACGCCGCCAATGAGCTGCTGGCCCCCGATTTCTTCCTGCATGTGCCGCTGCCCTGCTCTCCCGGAGTTCGAGGAATAGATGAGGTGGTCTCCGCCTGCCGGGCCGCCTTCCAGGGCCTTGATGTAACGGTGGAGGATATGGTGGCAGAAAAGGACATGGTTGCAGCGCGCTTCACCGCTCGGGGCATTCATAACGGAGCCTTCATGGGACTGCCGCCCACGGGCAAGCCCATAACCATGACCGGAATGGAGATCTTCCGCCTGGAGAAGGGCAAGATAGCAGAGCTGTGGGGCGAGGCCAATCTGCTCGGGCTGATGCAGCAACTGGGGATTTTGCCACCGATGGGACCGTAGCGGGAAAAAAAAGGTCGGGGGCGCTGCCGGTCACTTCGGGAAGGAGAGCAAGAGCTGCTATCTATCGCGGGAGGATTTCATCTTCCGGATATACTCCTCCCGCGGCAGTCACCTGCTCTCCTTCAGCTTCTCCTTAACCCCCTTCCCGTACTCTCCCAGCCAATCGAACCTGGTGCAGCCCTCCAGATCGGCGCAGGAGCTGCATAGCTCGTAGCCCCTCTCCCGGGCGCAGATCCTGATGGCGCAATCGGGCGGCCCACCGCCGCCGCGGCATCCAGCGCAGCGGGCGTAGGTGGTCATCCAGTCCAGGGCTTTGTCTACTGCCGCCCAGTCTATGGCCTCCCCGCCGGGCACAAAGGGGGACCACATGGGGATCTGACAGTCGGTTATGTGCTTGCGGGTCTGGCCGGCGCTTTCGGCCACAGCGCCGCTGCCCAGGGGGCAGGCATCGCAGAGGATGCCGCAGGGGCCGAATTGGCCTTGGATTGGATTTGAAGGTTCGGTCATGAGAAAGAGATAATATGATCGAAAATATTTAAAGATTCTTCAAAAGGAATCAATAAAAGTTGTGCCAAACTTTTAATTCAGATAACCCTCCTCAAGTAAATGATATAATCAACCATGATAATCAGAGAGCTTTGATGCTTTGAGGATCGCCGAATAGGAGTGAAGGTCTTGTGGGAAAAGATATATATCCATGTCTAAAATAACTACATGTGGATAATTTATGGCTGAAGATATAGGGCTAATAGAACAAAGAGCGCATCCAATGGATATAGTATCAACTGGTGTTATACTTACCTATGAAAATGGTCCTATTGAAATTGTTTTTGGCGACAAGAATTCACAAATAAAATTGATAATTGCTTTTGAAGATACTGAGGATGGTGAAAGAAGCATAAACGGGAAAACTCCTGACCAATTTACTCTTGAATTAACATTATTTAATTTTAATGATATTATATCTGGATACCCTCTTCAGCCTATCAGCATAGGTGTTTTTAAAGGACATAAGATATTTCTTAATTTCACGGTTCAAACTCTTAAAAATAATAAAACACATACTAATATCAATAAAATATTTAATTACACAATCTATAGAGATCCCACAGAAGTACAGGACCAAAAATAGAGAGGCGATTATGCCAATTAATGACCCGAGTTCAATAACTCAAATAACCTTTGGAGAAGATGGCCTTGAACGAACAGCGTTAGCAGAAGGACCACGCCCTGTATCTAGTCGACTCTTTTTAGAGGAGTTAGAAGAACTTCAATATAGTGAACGTCGTTTTGGATATCTAAAGGAAAGAAATTCAACGTATAAGCTTATCGCATTCGCAGCGGGAGCTATCTTTATAATAATAAGTATAATCGCATATAAGTTTCCTACATCGTTACCGTTCAACTTTCAAAAATTTGCAGGCATTATATTTATCACGGGTTTGCTTATGATTGGGCTGGGTCTTTATATAATAAATCAAGAAAAAAATGTAGATAAAAGGCTCAAAAATATCACACGCAGGAGAAATGAGCTAGAAAATAGATTTTCGCCTGTTAAGCCAAAAGAGACCGCATATTTTGAGGATCTTGTAGACATGAATATAAAAAACCTCAAAGAATACTATGGCTTAGTTAAAATCCATACGGAAAAAAGCTTTCAGGCCACGAGAATTGCAGCTATTACTGGTTTTATTTTGATTGTATTTGGATTAGTTATAGGTTTTGTAAGTCCAAATTCCGTTAGAGTAGCTGATATTTCCACAGCGTCCGGTGTTATTATAGAATTTATAGCAGGAGTATTTTTTTATCTATACAATAGAACAGTACGTCAGCTAAAAGAATATCATGATAGCCTTCTTGGGGTGCAGAATATACTCTTGTCTTTCAAGATCGTAGGAGATTTGAAAGAAGATGAAGATCGAGTCAATATGTTAGGAATAATGCTCTCGTCTCTTTGTGGCAAGCACGAGAGTGAAATTAATCCAGAAAAGCTGGAACCTGCAATCATCCAGGAGCAATCGCAAGATGCGAGGCGGTAAAACGTCCCTAACCAAGAAAACATAGAGTAAGTATATTTTTTATATATAATATTAACTGATTTTTCTAGCTGGTCCGCTTCATTACCTACTGCATCAGGACCTTGAACATGGCAACCTGGATGACCTCGTCCTCCGTGGCGATCTCTGTGGCTGGGACAGATATGACCTAGATCCCCATTAGTGAGCTTATAGGCTGGCCGAAATTCGCCGAAATGCAAACCACCAAAAAAGAGGCAGCTTGAGGCTCCAATCCCTCAAGCCGAATAAGTGATCCTATAGATCACCCCGGCCAGATCGTCGGACACCAGCAGCGATCCGTCCTGCAGCGGCTGCACATCCACCGGCCTGCCCCAGGCCTCGCCCTCCTGCAGCCAGCCCGAGGCGAAGATCTGGTGGCCTATGGCGGTGTCATTCACCACCTTCACCGCCGCCAGCCGGTAGCCTATGGGCTCATCCCTATTCCAGGAGCCGTGCTCGGCGATGAAGATCTGGCTGTCGTACTCCGCCGGGAACATATCCCCCTGGTAGAACCTCATTCCCAGAGACGCCACATGCGGCCCCAGGGCCCAGGCGGGAGGCATCTTCTCATTGCAGCTGTAGCTGTCATTGGATCCCAGCTCCGGGTCCGGTATGCTTCCCGAATGGCAGGAGGGGAATCCGAAGTCCAGTCCCGCCACCGGGGCATGGTTCAGCTCATCGGATGGCATATCATTGCCCAGCATATCCCGGCCGTTGTCTGTAAACCACAGCTCTCCCGATGGGCTCCAGTCCATGCCCACTGAGTTTCGGACGCCCTTGGCGAAGACCTCCCTGTCGCTGCCGTCGGCATTCATGCGCAGAATGGTGCCGTTCAGCTCATCCACCGGCTCACAGACATTGCAGTCTGCCCCCACCGCCACGTAGAGCTTTTCGTCCGGCCCAAAGCCGATGTACCTCCAGCCATGCATGATGTAATAGGGCAGCCTGGCCACCTCCACCGCTTCCGGCGGGCTGTCCAGATTGGCCTCAATATCATCATAGCGCAGAATTCGGTCTATCTCCGCCACATAAAGCGAGCCGTCGTGGAAGGCCACCCCATTGGGATTTGGCAGCATGTCAACCACCTTGATCTCGCTCTCCTCCGCCACGCCGTCGCCGTTTAGATCCCGGATGGCGTAGATTGGAGTCTCCTCTCCAGAGTCGATCAAGTCGAAGGGCAGACGGGTTCCCACGAATATGGTGCCCTCGTCGCCCAACGCTAGCGAGCGGGGATAGGAGAGGTCCTGGGCGAAGACCTCGATGGAAAAGCCCTCCGGCAAGACGATCTTTTCCAGCGGCAAGGAAGAGGAAGCAGGGGCGGCCTTAACCGTCAGCCTGTCATTCTCCCCAACCGTCAGCTCTCCGCTCCTGCTCCCGGCAATGCTGCAGAATGCGGTGGCTTTCAGCACATCTCCGGATGTGGCATTCACCGCATAGGAGTAGATGAAGGGATCTGATGCCGAGGGCTGACTGCGGTAGTCGCTGCTCAGGATCTTCTCACCATTCTTGAAGATATCAACCTGCACCACATAGTGGCCGGATGGAGAGGATACCTTATGCAGTACGGCCACATTGAGGGTCTGGTTGTCCTGGTCATAGCTCAGCATTACTTCCGACGGGGGATGAGCCTGCACCGGAATTGACAGCATAGCTGAAATAGCCAGGACAGCCAGGATAGTCAAGATCGGTGAAGCTCTCAGGCCATGAAATGAACTCATTTTCCAGAACATATTTGCGCCTCCAAATCCTCTTAAAATGGATTCTAGTTGAGGATTCCTTCCTGTTATTCCCTCTGGTGGGTAAATAAATTTCGGCGAGAACTCTGCTCAGCGCCTGCAATTGAGGGCTGCTTGGCAAGCCTTATTACCTCATAAAGCAGATTCCAGCAATGCCAATCACATTGGACGCTGCAATGTAATGATCGAGGAAACGCATGGCAACAACTGAAACGCTCCAGCACGACATGAACTTCGGAGCTCTGATTCCCTTCTTCGCCATCACCTTCGCATTGGGATGGGGAATCCTTGCCCTCCTGATCTTCTTCCCGATAGAGACCGAGGCCATCTTCGGCCCCATGGGCTACACCAATCCACTGTTCATCCTGGCAGTGTACTCGCCGGCCATAGCCGGCGTCTTTCTGGTCTGGAGGCACTGCGGCGCTGCCGGCCTGGGAGGCTTCTTCCGCCGCTTCGCATTGGTGCGGATGCCCCTCTGCTGGTGGGCCTTACTGGTGCTCGGCATACCAGCCGCCTTCTATCTGGGCGCTTCCATCAAGGGCACCATCTCCGATCCCTTCCCCTTCTCCCCCTGGTACGCCGTCCTGCCCGCCCTGGCCACGGGGCTGGTCATAGGGCCCATCGAGGAGCTGGGCTGGCGCGGCCTGGCTCTGCCTCTTCTGCAGCGCCGATATGCTCCCCTCTGGTCCAGCCTGATCCTGGGCGGGATCTGGGGCCTGTGGCATCTGCCGGCATTCTTTCTCAGCGGAAGCCCCCAGAGCGCCTGGTCCTTCGGTCCGTACTTTGTAGGCGTACTGGCGATCACAGTGATCCTGACTGCCATGTTCAACGCCGCACAGGGAAGCCTGCTCATTGCCGCACTGTACCACTTCCAAATGAACGGTCCGGCCTGGCCCGACGCCCAGCCCTGGGACAGCCTCGTTTTCGCTGTTGCTGCTGTCATCATCGTGCTGCTGAACCGGCGGACGATGTTGAGTGGCGACAGGGCAGCAACTGATGTGATCATGCCCGGCGATTGAGGCGGACCAGAGGAATGACTGATGTGGACTATACTGCCATTTTGGCTCTTGGTGAAGATTTTTGACCCCGCACCTCTGCCTACGACATCCGATCTCGAGATGGGGATGAAGAATCAAGCTGATTGCTCCAGACTGCACCGACACATAGCAAAGTATTTACCTCTTGATCATTCTAAATTCCTTCCAGGGAATGATGGAATGAGACTCTTTATGCTATGCATTTTGGTTCTTTCTCTGACGCCGCTCTCCTCTGCCGTTGTTGATCTAAGTGGACAGTCTGGAAAGGATGTTCTAAGCAGCATTGAATCTGGCAGCGGATTATGGAATTGGGGATCAGTGCCCCTCGGCCATGTTGTTAATGACAGCCAATTGCTCCCAGGAGTTCGCAAGGATCCCAGGGATATATCAACGATGGAGACGCCACTCCAGGCCCAGGGATCGGATAGCAGTGGCCTGATAGCCCCGATAATGAGCGGCTTTTCTGATGGGCAGACACCTACTCAGGCTGCAAATAACGGTTGGATCCCGATTGTCAGCGGCTATGATGACATGAATCCGATGGATAAGAAGGCATTCAAATCACCAACCGGAGTCTTCGACTTGTCCTTCAAAGGACCTACAATAGCTCAGTTTCCTCGTGTCTATTGATTTTTTTTAGCCTTTTTATTTTATCATCTATAGCCGCTCATCTGCACGGTGCGCTCCACTTGTAGGGCAGTATTCCAACATATGAGGTTTTATTATAATTTGTGACTAAAAATAAGCTATGGCGGCTTACTTCCTCGCCGCCATCTCCAGCACCCGCACCGCCGCGGCTCCCGCCTCCAGAATCTCCAGGTTCTTGGGTATCAGCCTAGGCTTCTTGGCGAAGGTCACCCGGAAGGCGTCTCCGTAAGCCTCCTTTGGCAGGCCCAGATTGCCCGCCTGCATCAGCGCCCCGAACATAGCCGTGTTTGCCGCCTGTATAGCCCCGTGCTCCGTGGCGATCTCTGTGGCCGGGACGGATATAACCTTGACTCCCTCCGGCCCCTGGAACTGCCCGGCCATGGAGTCGTAGAGTATCACCCCGCCCTTCTTCACCGTCGGTGCGAACTTCTCCAGAGAGGGCCGGTTGAAGGCCACCAGCACATCGGGATGGTCGACCACCGGCGAGCCTATGGGCTGGCCTGCAACTATCACAGAGCAGTTGGAGGTCCCGCCCCTCTGCTCCGGCCCGTAGTCTGGATAGTAGGAGACAAAACGCCCGCAGCCAAATCCCGCCTGGGCCAGGGCCAGGCCCATGCTTAAGACCCCCTGACCGCCAAAGCCGGCGATCTTGATCCCCTTGGCCGGGAAATCCGGGTCCTTCAAGAGTTCAATGCACACATCACCCTGGCAGCCGAAGATCCTGTCCAAGGCCTCGCGGGAGTAGTCGCTCTCCGGCCTGATTATTGGCAGGGCCTCGGCGGAGCTGTCCCTGAACTTCTTCAGGGGATACTCCTTTTCCATCTGCTCATTGAGGAACTTGGTGATCCCCTGCACATTCATCCTCAGGATGGTGGGGCAGGGAGAGAGCAGCTCCACAAAAGCATATCCTTTCTTGTCTTTCTGAATCTCCAGGGCTTTCTTGACCGCCCGGCGGGCCTTCCGGATGTGCTCTATATCTGAAAGCGAGACCCGCTCGATATAGACCGGTGCCTTCAGGGTGTCCAGTATCTCGCAGATATGCAGGGGATAGCCCTGCTCCTTTGGATCCCGCCCGGCGGGAGTGGTCGCCGTCACCTCGCCTACCAATGTGGTAGGCGCCATCTGCCCTCCGGTCATGCCGTAGACGCTGTTGTTGATGAAGAAGACTGCTATCTTCTCCCCCCGGTTGGCGGCCTGAATGGTCTCATTGAGGCCGATGGACCCCAGGTCCCCGTCTCCCTGATAGGATATGACGATAGCATCATCCTCGGCCCGGGATATGCCTGTCCCAATGGCCGGAGCCCGGCCGTGGGCGGCCTGCACATGGCCGCAGTCCAGATAGTAGTAGGCGAAGACGGCGCAGCCCACCGGGCTGATGACCACACAGCGGTCCTGTATTCCCAGATCGGCCATGGCCTCGCCTATGAGCTTGTGCAATATGCCGTGCCCGCAGCCGGGACAGTAGTGGGTGGCCGTAGGCGCGGCTCCTCCTTTCCGGGGAAACTCGGCATACAGTCCCGGATGCCCGCCCAAAACCCTCTCTTTAGCTGCCATTCTAAGCCACCTCCCTGATCTTTTCTAAAACCGCGTCCAAGGCAATCAAATTTCCTCCGTAGCGGCAGACCAACTCCACCGGACGGCAGCCGCTGGCGAGAAGTATGTCCTCTCTCATCTGGCCCTCGCTCATCTCCACGGAGATGAACCTGGCTCCTTGCTCAGCAAAAGAGCGAAGCTCCCTCTCCGGGAAAGGCCAGAGGCTGATGGGCCGGAAGAGCCCGGCCTTGATGTCCTCCTTTCTGGCCGCATCCACAGCCGATCGTGCTATCCTGCTGCTGATGCCGTAGGCGACCAAAACCACGCTGGCATCCTCCAATCGGTATCCTTCAAAAGCGGTCTCATTCTC
>JAGOLL010000062.1 GCA_017994055.1 Methanothrix sp. | reverse complement strand
TGGCTCTGTGGAGGGGCACTTCCACAGGCCCCGCCTCGACGAACCATCTCAGGGCACACTCTCTGTTAACATGGGCCCGGAGACCAATGTGAACTCCTTTCGGTCACGCTATGAAATGCTCCGTCCGCTCACCGCCCGGGTAACCGGACTGGACATAGGGAGCCAGTCTGACCAGGCAGCCAGTGTGGAAAGCTCTGCCCTCCCGGATCTGGGCAGCGAGCCGGTGATCAGCGACGACAGGCCTCGCAGAGTCCTTATCAGCCAGAGCGGCCTCTCTGAGACCGGAGAGCTGCAGACCATGCTCCAGGCCCTGGTCGATGACTCATCCTGGGCAATTGTGGCGGAAGGGGAGCTGAATACCGTAGCCTATGAGAATGTACTGCGGGCCAGCAGTCCCCTGATGGTAAGAGGGATAGGCAGGCAGTTCAGCGGAACATACTTTGTGGAGAGGGTTTTGCATGTCATAAATGGAGACGGATATATCCAGCGCTTTTCCCTGCGCCGCAATGCATTGGGATTGACCGGCGGGGAAAGCTTCGTCCAGGATAGTGCCCTTCCATCATGATTCACAAGCCAGAGAGGGAATATGACAATTGGAAATGATTCATCTCATGCTCTATCAGGCCAGTCAGGCAGATATTTCGGCAAATACCGGGGTATCGTCACAGACAACAACGATCCGAATAACCTGGGCCGAATCAAGGCCAGGGTGCCGGAGATCCTGGAAGACGTGGAAACCGGATTTGCTCTGCCCTGCGCTCCATACGCAGGAGACGGGATAGGTCTATTTGCCGTGCCCCCGGCAGGAGCTGGCGTGTGGATCGAGTTTGAAGCGGGGGACCTCTCCCGCCCCATCTGGACGGGATGCTGGTGGGGTGAGGGCCAGTTGCCCAAAGACAACAAAGGGACGGCAGCCACGCCTCCTCAAAAAGCGCTCAGGAGCGAGCAAGGCCTGATGGTTACCATGAACGATGATGACAAGACCATCGCTGTCAGCGATGAGAATGGCAGCAATATGCTGGAGATCAAAGTACAGGATGGTCTGATCACCATAATCGCCTCAGTTAAAGCGGTAATTGAGGCCCCTCAGATCGAGCTGGTTCAAAGTGCAGCTCATCCCCTGGTCTTCGGCGATCAGCTCCTGCAATATCTGAACACCCAGATCGTCCAGATGTATCAGAGCCACACTCATCCCGGCCAGATGGCTGGAGGGGTCTTTCCCGTCTCTCCCATGACCCCGATGCCTCCCATGCAGCCTGCCAATTCAAGCCTGCTCTCGACCAAGGTCAAGACCGGATGATTAAAAGAGGCGGAATTATGTCCTTGAAATCAGGTTCATCGGATTCGGAAAATGCATTCTCCGGCAGCCTGGCAGAGTCCATTGATAACGCCTTCAAGATGGAATGGTTGATGGCCAAAGGAGAGCCTCTGCCTGATGCGGGTGCAGACGACAGGAGACTCCTTTTTGCAGCCTTGGCCCAGGGTCTTCTCAACTATCTGAAGAACAACGATGATGATTTCAAGCTGCTCGGATCTGCAACATCGGTCATCTACATCCGATCCCCCAGCCTTACCCTTCGGCCAAAGAGGGGAAGATCATCCAAGGTCACGGCAAAAGGTCAATTCTTCCCCTCCAACGGGCAGATCACTCTGATCTGGGACAATCCCCTAAAAACCTATAATTTTCAGGCAGATGGGGAAGGGAACTTCGAGGCCGATTTTACGCCTCCGGCAAAAGCTGCCAGAGGCAGGCACATCGTAGAAGCCAGGGACAGCACCGGACACATCGCGTTTTCCGTTTTTGAAAAACCCTGAGGTAAGGATAATTATGATCGAAAACAATCTGGATCTTCCTTTTCACTTCAACGCCAAGGGCAGGACAGCCGGCTCAAACGCCGAGGATCACATAAAGGACATGATCTACCAGGTACTGTTTACCAATCCGGGAGAGAGGGTGAACAGGCCGGACTTTGGATGCGGCCTATTGCAGCTCATTTTCATGCCAAACAGCGATATCCTGGCAACAGCCACTCAGTTCCTGGTTCAGGGCTCTCTCCAGCACTGGCTGTCTGATGTCATCCAGGTAAACAGGGTGAGGATCTCAAAGAATAGCGAGCAGCTTGCAGTTGAAGTCTCTTACGTAAGACTGGATACAGGCGAGGCCAGAGAGGATAGCTTCTCCTCTCCCGTGGGCGGACTTTGAGGATGGTTCAGATGCAATACAGAGATACCTTCTGCGAAAAGGAGAGACGAAAGGCCAAAGATGGTGTATTTGGCATAGACTACATTGAGGTCTTCTCGGAAAGCCTGAAATCTCAGAGGTTTTTGCATGTGCATTTCCTGAAAGACATGGTGCCGGAGGATCTGGTGGACCATCCGGGCAGGATCAAGATCGAGGGTGGGGTGCGGATCAAGGGGATCAAAGCCATAGCTGCCAGTAAGGCGGAGGACCACCTCCTGGTTGAGGTTGACAGAGCAGGCGACTTCTCCATCTATACCCTGGTCTTAGTGGATATAGAGGGGCTGGTTATAGACAGGCTCTACTCCCGGTGCGCGTTCAGCTTCAAGGGAGGATGTCCCAGCCGTCTGGACTGCCGGAGCAGACCCTACACCGAGCAAGAAGCGCGAGCCGAGCCTCTTATCGACTACAATGCCAAGGACTACGCCAGCTTTCGTAGAGCTCTTCTGGATCGGGCCTCATTCCTGATCCCTGACTGGAAAGAGGTTCATGAGGCAGACTTCGGAATAGTCCTGCTTGAGCTCCTGGCTTATGCCGGAGATCAGCTCAGCTATTACCAGGATGTCATAGCCAATGAAGCCTTTTTGGAGACGGCACGCCAGAGGGTGTCAGTGAGAAGGCATGTCAACCTGATAGACTACAGGATGCACGATGGATCGAGCGCTCGTGTATTCGTCCATTTCGGGGCAACAGCTCCACTTTCCCTTCCGAAAGGAACAGAGCTGCTCACTAGAATTGACAGGCCCATTGGAGACCTCACCAATCCACCCAATATCAGAATCCCAATTGGTCTCAGAGAGGATGCGCTTAAAGCTGCCGATGCGGTCTTCCAGTCGACGCAAGATGTGCATCTTAGCCCTGTGCTGAATGAGATTCTGATCCATACCTGGGGCAACGAGGAGTGCTGTCTGCCAGAGGGATCCACGGTTGCAGACCTGGTGGGAGACCTAACCCGGCAGCTACATGAGGGGGACTTTCTGCTCTTCGAGGAGGTCAAAAGCCCTTACAGTGGGCTGGAAGAGGAGGCAAATGCAGCTCATAAGCAAGTTGTCAGGCTGACATCTGTAAATAGGGTGGAGGATAATTTCAGGGATGAACTTTCCGATACTGCAATTACAGCCGTGACATGGAGTCGAGCCGATGCCCTCAAATTTCCACTCTGCATATCCTCCAAAAATGTGAATGGCCAGATAAGCTTAGCCAGAGGCAATTTGGTCATCGCCGACCATGGACGGAGGATCAGTGAGGCCCACCCGGGCCCTAAAGCACAGAGATACAAGAGTCAATGGAGAGCACATAGAATCCACCTGAATCAAGGACCTCTGAGCTTCTGCCTGGAAAATGCCGCTGACGCACCCGTAAATGCCCTTATGTCGACAGATCCTCACCTTGGCGTTGCGCAGATCAGAGCCAAGGTTGGAGCCTCCTCTTTGGATTGGCTGCCAGCCAGACCCAATCTCCTGAGCTACGGTCCTTTCGACTGCAACTTTGCAGTTGAGGTGGATGATATCGGGAGAGCTATAATTCGATTCGGTGACGGCCAGCATGGCCTGGCAGTCTCCGATGGATCTCCCATCAGCATAATCTACCGCGTGGGAGTGGGCAGAGCTGGAAACATCGGCCAAAATTCCCTGGTGCATGTGATTCAACCAGAGGACAGGGATTTCTCGGGAATAGAGCGCATATACAATCCCCTTCCGGCCTGGGGTGGTGTGGATCCAGAGCCAATGGAGAGAGTGAAGCTTCTTGCCCCTGCTGCTTTTCATGCCGACCGATTGAGAGCTGTAACCGAGGAGGACTATGCCTTCATTGCCGAGAAGCACCCTGAGGTCTCAAAGGCTACTGCCACCTTCAGATGGACCGGAAGCTGGCATACTATCTTCATCACCATCGATCCTTTAGGGACAAATGAGGTCTCTTCTCAGCTCCGCAGCAGCATAAAAGATTGGGTGGCAAGGTACTCTCTGGCGGGCTATGATATCGAGATAGATCAGCCAATTTTTGTGCCCCTGGAGATTGAGGTGGACATATGCATTAAAGCGGACCATTTCAAGGGGGATGTGGAGCAGGAGTTGATCACTGCATTGAGCAACAGGTCTCTGGCGGGAGGAGAAATGGGATTCTTCCACCCAGACAAATTCACCTTCGGCCAGAGCCTCTATCTCAGCCAGCTATATGCAGCGATCCAGTCAATAGAGGGAGTTGAATCCGCCTCAATTAAAGTATTCAAGCGCTATGGGAGAGATCCGGCGGGAGAGCTGGAGGAAGGATGTATCTCTGTGCATCGTTTAGAGGTAATAAGGCTGGACAACGATCCAAGCTTTCCTGAGAATGGGGTGCTCAGGCTTAACTTGTGGGGTGGAAGATGATAACTGAAGCTGCAAAAAAAGAGCGCAAGGTCTGTCGCAGTATTGACCAGCCCACGACACCGGAAGAGATCTGGAACAGGCCTGCCCTTTCAGCGATAAAGTATCGAGTGGGCAGCTATTCCAGCTTTAAAACAGCAATGTTGAATTCAATATCAAAAGATCCAAACCTCAGTGGCTGGACCGCTCGAAGCTCGGATGATTTTGGGATAGCATTCATAGACATGTGGGCTTATTTATGCGATATCCTCACCTTTTATCAGGAACGCACTGCAAATGAGGCATACCTTCGCACAGCCATCTTACCTGAATCGGTGCGAAAGCTGGCTGGCCTCCTGGACTACAGGCCCTCACCGGGGGCGTCTGCCTCGGTTGACCTGGCGTTCATCGCAGAAAAGGATAAGCAAGTGTCAATCCCACTGCAGCTCAAGGTTCAGAGCGTCCCCGGGCAGAATGAGAAACCTCAAAAGTTCGAGACCATCCAGCCCATTATAGCATATTCCAGCCTAAACGAATTACGCCTCCGTACCACCGTCCCCCAGATTCTCGGTATGGGCTCAACTAGGGCCATTGTTAAGGGCATAAATAAAGGACTCAAGGCCGGAGATTACATACTTGTGCTGGGAGAAGAGCGTGAGAAAGATCCAGGAAGCGAGATATGGGATCTGCGCAGGATATCATCTGTGGATGAAGATCGGGAAAGAGCCAATACCATAATATCCTGGAAAGATGGGCTGGGACATGAGAATTCAAATACGAAGCCCCCAAAGAATCCAAAAATCTTCGCCTTCAGGCTCAAAGCATACCCATTTGGCCATAATGCCATAGACTGGCGCCTCATTCCGCCAAGCCTCAGGGAGCCAACCAGCAAGAGCCCTCTCTATCCTGATAACTGGAATGATAAATGTCTACCTGAAGACGAACTCAATGAGAATTGGATTTTTCTTGACTCGGTGTACAGCTCTATCCAGCCAGAGAGCTGGATTGCTCTGATAAGCTCAACTGCACCCGAGGATCATCCATCCTATCCCGGCTACGCGGAAATTTTCAGGATTATGGAGGTAGCTGAGACAAACCGATCCGGCTATATGATCACCTCAACTGTTACCAGGCTCACGGTGGACGGAATCGAGAAAGAAAAAGGCAAAAAAAATGCTCTGCAACCAGAGAATATCCGTTATTTCCCATTGAGATCAACAACCATAATGGCTCAGAGCGAGCTTATGGAACTGGCAGAGGTGCCGGTTACCAGAACCTTAAGCGGCAAAATGCTCAAACTGGACGGATATTTCCCCCAGATAGAACAGGGTCATAGAATGATGCTAATAGGGAACCTGGCATCAGATCCAGGCAACTTGAACTCGGAGACGGTTGAAGTAGATCAGATCATTGAAGATCAAGATAAAAATGATACTTTGATAATCCTCAAGAAAGATCTTTCTGTGAATTTCAGCATTGATTCGGTGAGAATCTACGGCAACATCGCCCCTGCTAACCACGGTGAGACATTCGTGGAGGTCTTAGGAGATGGAGATGCCTCCGCAACCTTCCAGACCTTCTTCCTTAAGAAATCCCCCCTGACTTTTATCAGACAGGCGGGAGTGCCGCATGGTGTTATCAGTACGCTGGAGATATGGGTAGGAGGGATTCTCTGGCATGAGGTAAGGGATCTTTATGGCTGCAATTGGAGCGAGCGGGTTTATATCACAAACATCGATGAAAATGGCAGGATCTCCATAACCTTTGGTGATGGCATTACCGGAGCACGTCTGCCTAGCGGCAAAGCAAATGTGACTGCAAAGTATCGCCAGGGGCAAGGCCGAGAGGGCAATGTAGGCAGAGCCAGGCTTGCCAACCTCTTAAAGAAACCCGTAGGGCTCAAAGGCGTGACCAATCCGGAGAGAGCATCAGGTGGATCGGATCCGGAGAGCAGGGAAGAGATCCGGGAGAATGCACCGAATATGGTCAGAACATTCGACCGGGTGGTATCCTTGAGGGATTTCGAAGACGCCGCCCGGGAGTATGAGGGAATAGCGAAAGCCAGAGCGAGGATGGTCTGGAATGGTGAGGAGTTAGAGGTATCGCTTGTGGTTGCGGCGGATGACGACGCAGATCTAAAGACGGAAGAACTGAAGAAGCTCCAGGAATACTTAAATGCTCGCCGGGATACCAATCGCAAGCTAAGGATTGTGCTTAGAAAAAAGGTTCCAATTGCAATCAGGGTAGAGGTCAAAGTTGCTTCGGACTATCTGGAAGAGAATGTATTGGATTCGACAACAGATGCATTGAGATCTTATTTCGCCTTTGAAAATCAGGATATCGGCCAAGATATATTTCTCAGTGATATCTATAAAGCTCTTCAGAGGGTTGACGGACTGAAAGCAGCCAGGATTTTAGAGCTTCAGCCATTCAGTCAGCCCTCAGGTAAGGTCCCTGAAAGAATGATGATCTCACCAGAGGAGATGGCTGCAATTATCGATCCTAAAGATGTATCTGCACCAATTTGGAGATGATATTATGCCTGAAGATAGGCTTATAGATCTTTATGAACTTTTGCCTTCTTTTTATAAGCTTAAAGATGCCGAGCAGAATTATATGCTTCGCTCTATCCTGAATATAATCTCCGACCAGGCCAATTTGCTCAAGAATGATATGGATGGACTGTGGGATGATCTGTTCATAGAGACCTGCAGCGATTGGGCAGTGCCTTACATCGCAGATCTTGTGGGCACCAATTTCCTCCATCAGACGGGATTAAGCAGCAAGGCAGATGTGGCCAAGACCATCTATTATCGGAGGCGAAAGGGCACACTCTCAATGCTCGAGGAGCTGGCCAGGGATATCACAGGCTGGGGTGCCCATGCTGTGGCCTTCATGGAACTTCTTAGCTGGACTCAGAACCTCAACCACCTCCGTTTTACTGGGTCATCCGAACCTGGAAATATGGACCCGCATTCATTCGATTGTGTTGGGACAGTGAATATGAGAAACAAAGATGCTCTGGACCTCTTGGATGGACCATTTGACATCGTAAGCCACAGCATCGACATCAGAAATATATCTCGTAATGAGGGATGGTACGGCATAAAGAAGCTGGGCTTTTTCCTTTGGCGCCTCAATAGCTATCCCATTGGGATGATCGGCCGTCAGGAAGTGGAGCGTAAAGATGACCTGATCAGGCCGCGTCCTTCTTCAGTTTGCAGTTACGGCTATCACTTCAATGTTCTGGGAATCCCATCTCCCCTATTCAACAATCCTGAGGCGGACATAGATGAAGCAGGGATGGCCTCTGAGCTGAACGTCCCCGGACCGATAAGGGCCTTGTCCTTCCAGCTCAGACCTGAAGACTACTACGGGAGCGATAAGAGCTTTTTCTTAGTAAAGGGAGGCGGGCCTTTGCCTCTGGCTGCCATATCACCTCAAGACTTAACCCAATGGAGGAGACCGCTCGGCGGAAAGAAGGTTGCCATCGATGTGAGGCTGGGCCGCATCTCCTTCTCCGAGGGAGATGAGCCGCAAGAAGGGGAGATGGGAGTATATTACAACTATGGCTTTAGCGCCGATATGGGTGGCGGGCCCTATGAACGCAGAATGACATTAGCGTCTCCCGATCCATCCGAGGTCAATGCCGGAGAGTATTACATCGCCGAGTCTTTAGCCGGTAATTTGCAGAGTGCCCTGGAGGATTGGGAATCTTCTGGCCGGTCCAGAGGCCTGATCACCATAACCGACAATGGAACCTGTGAAGACAAGATTACCATAAAAATCCAAAAAGGTAGATCCCTGGCAATCCAGGCAGCAAATCAGAGACGCCCCTCTTTCAGGATACCATATCCTGGGCTTATTAAGGTTGAGGGCTCAGAGGATTTCGAGGGGGAAGGTTCAGAGAAGAGCAGTCTCAGTTTGAACGGGCTTCTCATCGAGGGTGGATTGCATATCCGGGGAAGCCTGGACGAACTGAATCTGCAACACTGTACCCTGGTGCCTGGGAGGCGCCTGGGAGAAGATGGGCTCTGCCCGCTGCCAGAGATGCCAAGCATTGTGGTGGAGGATAATAGAAGCCATTTGAGGCTTTTTATAGATCATTCAATATGCGGCGCTCTGCGGCTGCCATCTGAGATGGACGGATTGGAGATCTATGACAGCATAGTGGACTGTGCATCGAAGAGCAAAGCCACCTCTAGACTGGTCTCAGCACTGATCTCAGGCAAGGTGGATTTGTCTGAAATAGAGTCTCCTCCATTGAGAATAGAGGTGACCGTCGGCATGGATGGTCCATGTGAGGTCATACTTGCTACTCTGCCCGGAGACCTAGAAAATGCTGCCTCACTCCTGGAAGAAGCGATCAAAAAGGCTAGCAGGGAGGAAGCCTTTTCATCGCTTAAAGTGGCTGTTGCAGGCAATAGGCTGATTCTGATCTCTGAGGTCGGAAAGATAATAGTCAAGCCTTATGGCGGCGATACAACTGCATCTGTGCTAAAGCTGACACCTGAATTTTCCACCACGCGGTCTGGGCTGCTGAGCGACGAACTTCCCCTTAACGGCATAATATTCAGCAAAAATAATCCAAGCATCATGGCCATGGTGGGATCGTGCTCTGAAGAGCTCACCCTCCAGAAGGCTGATCCATATCCAAAACCCTTGCAGGAGCTCGGAAAAATCCTTCAAGAATTTCTAAATGCATTAGAAGGGGAGGCTTTTGAAGGATCCATAGTCACCGTAGTGGACAAGCGCCTTGTCTTGATTCCGGGAAGAGAAGGGGTTTGCATCTATCTGAGCCCGACCGAGGACGACAAGACCACCATAATGGAGCTGGGGATGGAGAGTGATTGGCCTGCCATCGCCTCGATAAATGATCCTTTTCATCCCGGGCCCAGAACAATCCTGGAGAGGACGACAGTTTTCGGATCAATTCGAGTCAAGGAGCTTGAACTGGCATCTGATTGCATCATTACCGGCATGACCACAGTGGACAGAAGCCAGACTGGATGCACTCGTTTCAGCTATGTCTCGGAAGGGTCCAATACACCCAGAAGATATCATTGTCAGCCTGACCTGGCACTGGCAAAGCTTGACGAGAAGTGGATCGGGCATCCGGGCTCACCCAGCAAAGAAGATAGGCAAAAAGCCATCAATGCCATGTTGCCGGCCTTTGCAAGCCTGCATTATGGTCAGCCCGCCTATGCCCAGCTGAGTCGGAACTGCCCCGATGAGATAAAAAGAGGGGCAGAGGACGGCTCAGAGATGGGGGCATTTTGCAGCCTGAAGCAGCCCCAGAGGGAGGACAATCTCCGCACCAGGCTGGAGGAGTATATGCCCTTTGGCTTGGAAGGCGGCTTTATATTCATAAACTAAAAGACGGGAGGTCATTTTCCATGAAAGGGGATTTTTCGCGGTTTACTCATAAATTAGAGAAGCATTATACATCCGTGCTGAAGCAGCAAGGCAGAGTGGATCTGGATGCGGATTGGAACGAGCAGGCCTGTATTCAAGCATACCTGAATGAGGAAGGATCGAAGGATATATTGGGCCCAAGCGGGATTCCCAGCCAGCAGGCTGGATTTGGAATATCAAAAGCATCTATTGGTGAGAATGGCATTGATTTCAGTATCGGCCCGGGAAGAATCTATGTTGACGGCATTCTCTGTCAGCTGGAGGGGAAGGAAGCTAGCTACCTCAAGCAGCCCTACTATGTCAATCCAGAGATGATAAAAGCTCCCGGAGCGGGCAGGAGAGATCTGATCTATCTGGATGTATGGAAGCGACATATAACGGCAGTAGAAGACGATTCTCTTCGAGAGATAGCCCTCGGAGGTCCGGATACAACAACTCGATTGAAAACCATTTGGCAGGTTAAGGCTTTAGCTGATGTATCAAAGGCTAATCCCTGCAATATTGCAGAATGGAAGAATCTAATCTCGCCTACCTCAGGATGGAGCAAGCTCAGCGTAAAGCTTGATGCCTCCAAACCAGAGGAAAAACCCTGTGCTGCAGATCTCGAAGCAGGCTACAGAGGCAGAGAGAACAGACTCTACAGAGTGGAGATCCATAATGGGGGAATAATTAAGGCTGGCTCTTCTGCTTCTGGATCTAATCCGACGTTTAAATGGTCCCGAGACAATGGATCTGTTTTATTTCCCATTTATGAGCTGGATAAACAGAATAAAAGGAAGCTAAAGCTAAGACGCCTGGGAAAAGATCAGTTCCTGAACCTGCATAAGGGAGATTGGGTGGAGGTTCTCGACGACTCCAGAGAGCTGGCCGGAGAGCCTGGAATCATGGCCGAAGTAACGGAGGATATCGATGAAGAACAGCTGATTGTAACCCTCAGCAAAGAGATCTCTGACATCGATATCAATAATGGACATGCCAAGCTGCGCAGATGGGACCAGAAGGAAGATGCCATAAGAATCATCCCCGAATCGCTGATAGATCTCGAAGCCGGATTGCAGATCAGTTTCTCAAATGGCAAGTTCAGGACGGGAGACTATTGGGTCTTTGCGGCCAGGTCCAATGGCGAGGTTGAATTGCTGGATAGTTTACCTCCGATGGGCATAGAGCATCATTACTGCATCCTTGCCCTGGTGACCTGGATGATGGTTAGCGGCAAATTAAAAGCCGTCGTATTGGACTGCCGGAAAAACTTTCCTCCTCTAACCGATCTCATCTGCCTGTATTACATTGGGGGTGACGGCCAGGAGGCCATGCCGGGTCAGCCTCTCAAGCAACCTCTCCAGGTTGGCGTTTCCAATGGATCGCGCCCAATCAAAGGTGCACAGGCTTCGGGAATGAATGTGGAGTTTAAAATAATAGATGGTGATGATGGAGATGGTGATGATGGGAGTAGACTATCAGATTCAACTGAATTTGCATCAGGATCAAATTCAAAAGCTATTCCTGTGGATAAGGATGGGATAGCCAAGTGCTTCTGGAGGCTGGGAAAAGAACCTATCAGCCAGAAGGTAGAGGCCAGGCTCATTGATGCCTGTGGAAAATATGTTCATTTGCCCATCAGGTTCAGCGCAAACTTGAGCATTGCCAGCGAGGTGGCTTATGATGAGCCTCGATGTGGACATATGAATGCAGAGAATGTGCGAGATGCATTGAACACATTATGCAAGAACTATGGGCTATATTATGTCGGTGGCGATGGGCAGGAAGGCTTTCCAAGGAGCATACTCGATCAACCGCTGCAGGTGAGAGTCTCAAATGGGATCTGGCCAGAGGCCGGTGCCACAGTGAATTTTGAAGTAGAAAGCGGTGGAGGGCAGCTTAGCGACAACAATGCCACCACAAATGCTGATGGAATAGCAGGAGTCAAGTGGACTCTGGGAGGCTCAGGAATTCAAAGAATCAAGGCTAGCCTCTCTAATGCACCAACAATGACTATCTTCTTCAATGCAGGCCTCAAGGCAATAGGAGGGCCAAGCTGCCAGATGCCCGTTGGAGGACAGAGCGCATATAGAGAGCTTGCTGATGCTCTTAATGATCTGATCAATGTCAAAGGAATGTCTGATGTCTGCCTCTGCCTTTTGCCCGGAAATTACAGCTTTCCTGAGGGCGATTGGACCCTCAATAGTCCAAATGCAAGAGTGAAGATAGTTGGTAGCGGATTGGGATCAATAATCGATCTGAAAAAGACAACTATGTTGATGAAAGGCCTGGCATCCATTTCGCTTAAGGATCTTAAGATCGATGCAGGCAATCTCAATCGAGACGGATTGATCTTAGAAGACTGTGGACAGATTGACATTGAATCATGCCATCTGACCGGCGATGCAGCTGCTGCCAAGCCATGCATAGGCTTGCAGAAGACCTTACCGTTTAGCAGGGGCGTAGATATCAGCCTAATGCCGGGAGTAAATATCAAGAGGGCAGGAAGCGATGATCTGAGGTTTTGTGTATACAAGCTGATAGACCAGCCTGGAGTCTATAAGATAAGAGGAGCAGTCGCAGGAATAGTAAATGGCAAAAGCAACCTGACAAAAAACACCTTCACCTGGGACCACCAGAACTTTGCCGGATTCTTTTACGATATCTATGAGGATATTGGCACCGAGAGGCTGATAGCTAATATCAATGAGAACAAAAAGCTCAGCATCGAATATGAAACCCGCGTTCATAACAAGAAATTTAGGTTCGAAGACTGGGGCTCATTCTCAGTTATAGGATTCCTGGGCGAGGAGTATTTTGCCGGATACATGGATGCTCCAAATACTACCGATGACATTCTATTTGAGGAGTCCAAGGAGAAAAATCTATTCTCCAAGATGCAGCTTCTCAGGATCCTGATAGATAACGACGATGAGATGACAATCACTTCCGGCACGCCCCTGAGACTGGAAGAGGGCTACGAACTGGGAATCAAGTCCATTGATATCGACGGCAATAAGGTCTTCCTGGAGCTCTCCAAGGACGGCGCTGTAGTAGACAGCAAGGTCATATCCCCATCCAAAGACGGCGCGACCATGAAAGACAGGACCTATTACTACAAGAAGAATATTGGAGACTTCAAGGATGTAGTAATCATCGCTGCCCACTTCAAGAATGCCTTCCGCGGCACAGATCAGGACCTAGCCACCGTTGACGGACTCTGGCATCTCTCCGATACACTAACCGATGTGTCGAAGGACACAGAGTACGACAAGATGAAAATCCAGAAAGTAACCCAGGAAGCTATTCTCATGAGCAATATGGACAACGACATCACACTAAACAGGAACAAGGATATCAGTCTGATGCCTGGTGTGAGTTTAAAGACCGCTGATGACGATGTCCTGAGGTTCTATGTGTATAAGCATATAGAAATTACCAATGATGAAAACTACCAGATAAGAGGAGCAATAGCGGGAACTCTAAACGGTAAAAGCAATCTGGAAAGCAACTCATTCACCTGGAATCCCCAGAACTTTGCCGGATTCTTCTACGATATCAATGCGGATGTTGGAACCGAGATGCTGACGGCTAAAATAAATGAAGACAACAAGATCAGTGTAAAGTATGAAACCTGTATTGATGCCAAGAAGTTTGAAGTAGGGAACTGGGGCTCCTATTCAACCATAGGATTCCTGGCGGAGGAGTATTTTGCTGGATACTTGGATACTCCTGAAACTGCCGATGACATTCCATTCGAGGAATCAGATGACGAGAATGTTCTTGCCGACGGGCAGCTTCTCAAGATCCTTATAGATAATGACGATGAGATGACAATCGCCTCCGGCACACCTCACAAGCTGGAAGAGGGCTACGAGCTGGGAATCAAGTCCATTGATATCGACGGCAACAAGGTCTTCCTGGAGCTCTCCAAGGACGGCGCTGTAGTAGACAGCAAGGTCATATCCCCATCCAAAGATGGCGCCACCATGTTGGACAAGACCTACTATTACAAAAAAGACATTGGAGACTCCAGGGATGTCGTAATCATTGCCGCTCATTTCAAGAATGCCTTCCGCGGCGCAGACCAGGACCTAGCCACGATTGACGGACAATGGCAGCTATCCGATATTCCAGCTGATTTATCTGAGTACGGCATGATGGGGGCAGAAAAAGCCAATGGAGCTATTCTAAAGATCTCTAATGCCGGGCGCATACATATAGAAAACAACGATATCCATGTCAAGTCCCCATCCGTTATTGCAAAACCTCAACTGATCATCGATAAGAGAGCTTTTCCCGAGTTTGGGGATGTCGTAATGGAAAAAGGCTCTGAAAACTTTGATAGCACAGCCTTGAAATTTTCAGATAATTTGAGATCAATGGGGCCGCGCAAGAGGAAAGAGCTTCAATCAAGGTTGGAAAATGCCATAAAGCCCTACAAAACCTCAATGAAGCGTGCCGATTTTCAGAGATATAATCTCTTGATAGATGCCACAACCAAGGATGACATCCCGCCTAAGATGGTAGCTGATGCCCTCAGGGACATTATTGCTTATGAGGTGGGCGAGATCAGCCTAGCCTCGGCACTGGCTATATTAGATGCAAGAGCAGATACCGCCATTGAAAGGAACAGGATAGAGGGCATGGTGAGCTTCTATGGAATTCCTACTTCTCAGGAACTGAATCAAAACGACCTGGAAGGAATAACAGGTAAAATTAAAGAGCACACTGGACCCGGAAAGCTCCTGTACTTAAGGGGCAACAGAATCGGAAGATTTGTTATTGGCGATGACATGAAAGAGATTATTAAGTCGGGAATCAATATCGGGGGATTATATAAATCTAGTTTTTTTTCCGAGAACCTGATTAAAAACGCAAACAACCAGATTGTATCAGATCATCTCTCCTTTTGCTCCAATGTCTTTGAGGATGATAAATATGATGCCGGAACGGCAATATCCAATTCAGCCATCTTTATGGGCAACTATTCTCAGTACGAAATAAAATTTATCAGCCTTTCAAACCATTTAAGCAAAGACGCAGGGAACTTGATTATGCAGATCGGCCCATGAGCAGCTATCTCGAATTGTTCTATCCCTAAGGGCAATGCAATTTACCGGGGCCCTTCATCTTGCTCCGCTTGATAGCGCTTGAGTTCGACAGATGATCTTGGCACAAAAAGTTCAACTCTCACTTTTTGCAAAAAGATATTATTCTTCTAAAATATCTATAAATAAAATTTTTTAATAAATAATTGAAAAATTATCTTTAAAATTTAGTACTAATTTTAAATAATATTTTTAATAAAATCATTAAAAATAAACTAATAATTTAAGTTAAAATTAATAATATTAATAGTTAAAAATTATTATATAATAAATTGAAAAAATAGCTTCTATACATGGTATGTCAAAATGAGACCTGAGATCAATTGATCTTATAAACTATAAGCATGGATTTTGCAATCTACAAG
>JAGOLL010000061.1:3200-15724 GCA_017994055.1 Methanothrix sp. | reverse complement strand
ATGAAGGCATCGAACATCCTCTGCTTGGCCTCGATATCGTCCCTTAGCTTGACCGGTCCGAAGGCGATGACCGAAGACCAGCGCCCCTTGTCCAGCTGGTCGATCTGAAAGCATACCCTGGGATTGGCAGCAGCGTACTCCATCTTCATCCCTCCTCCCCGGGAGTGAAGATAGATCCTGCCGTCGGCATAGACATAGGACATGGGCACCACATATGGCCGATCCTCTTTTGCCAGCCCCAGCCGGCCGTATCTGGAGGCAGATAAGATACTCGAGCACTCTTCTTTGGACAAATCCCTGGGCTTCATGCTGCAAAGCTTTGCCCTCATTTGTCTTTAGCTTTTGCCTCTGTCCCTCCTGATCCATTTCCATAGCATCATCCGCTATGTCACTCCCATCCCCCTCCCTGCTTTATCCTATTGGCCTCATCAAAATACTGCCTCGCTTCATCGGCTCTGCCCAGCTTTTCTAAAGCGCCGGCTTTTGCCTCCCGGTAGAGATAGTATCTCGAACCTGAATCGAACCTGATGGCTTCGTCGTAGGCTTGGATTGCATCCTCATACTTGTCCTGCATGGCCAGGGCATCGCCTTTAGAGAGCCAGGAGTTGGCCAGCAATATTGTCAAGTCACTGAAAGGAAGGCCCTGAGCGGTCATATCCTTCTGTACCGGAGAGAGTATCTGGATGATATACTCGTATATCCGGATGGCTCGGTCATATTCTTCTGCTTTTAATAGATCTCTGGCTTTGGCGTAAAAGCACCTGCCTATTGCCAGAGGCTCTTCCTGTTGATGGCAATCGTCCTTCGCCAACTCGTTCCCCGCTTCAGACGTTTTTCCTGCGGAAAGAGATAGAGAGCGCAAGCATATAGCATACCAAACCTCGCCCGGACAGTCGTTGCGGGCATAAACGCTGGCGAGATCAGGTCCAGGATCGCTGTAATCCAGCAGATCGGCAGTGTCTTCTTCCCATAGAAGAGACACCTCTCCCGGACATATTATCGATGCTTTGTACTTATGGCCTGCTTTGATCTCATAAGGCCCAAAGGCATTCCATGATTCAGGCGGAAGATCCAGGCCATCCTCGCCCGCTGCTCCCACTAAAACTATGTAGCTGCCCGCAGCAAATGGGCTGCCCTTAAGCGGCAAAACATTTCCCGGCTGTCCGGCATAGGCGGCCCTATCCTGGGTATAAGAATCCCATTGGCATTCTCCTGCGCCGGTTAAGTTGCCTAGAGCCGCGGCGATATCAGATCGCACTATTGGATCCTCATCATCAAGAGCTTTGATCAAAGGTTGAATTGCCCTTGAGTCGCCGATCTCACCGAGCTTGACCGCAGCACTGGATCGGATCGAAAAATCCGGGTCGTCAAGAGCCTCGATCAGTTGATCGACCGCCCTGGAGTCATCCAATTCTGCCAGAGATAAGGCAGCACTGAATCTTACAGACGACTCCTCATCATCAAGGGCCTCGATTAGAGGATCAACAGCTCTAGAATCGTCCAGCCAGCGGAGAGCAGTTGCGGCAATCGACCGGACATCCTGATTCTCATCATCAAGAGCCTCAATGATCGGATCGACAGCACCGGAGTCTCCTATGGCTCCCAGGGCAATGATAGCACTGGATCTTACCGTTGAATTTTCATCATCAAGAGCCTCTATGAGCGGATCGACAGCGCGGGAATCACCAAACCCGCCAAGAACTTCCGCGGAATGAGATCGGACCAAAAAGTCCTCATCATGAAGAGCCTTGATCAGAGGTTCGATCCCCCTCGAATCGCCGATGCTGCCAAGCGCTCCCACAGCGCTAAATCTAACTGCGCCGTCTTCATCAGCAAGGGTCTCTATGAGAGGACTGACAGCACTGGAATCGCCTATATCTCCAAGTGAGTTGGCGGCTCTGGATCGGACAGACCAATTTTCATCATCGAGAGCCTCTATTAGTGGATCGACGGCACGGGAATCGCCGGTCCAGCCAAGAGAATAAGCAGCAGCGCTCCGTTCGCTATCTGTTTCGCTCCCCAGCTTTGATATTAGATCGTCTACCTTGTCCCCAACGCCCGGAACCGCCAATACAGCCAACACCAGAATACAATGGATCGCTTTCAGTTTCATCTCATTATCTCCATTATAGATTATAATATTATTCACAAACAAGAAAAACGTATCGATCATGGCCTTGAGCCAAGGACGATATGCTTAATGAGCAATCGGCACTTTTTCTTTTTTCTGATATCTTGAATATCACTCACGTTGCTCCAAAAAGGTTTTACCTTGGCAGCGCTTTAGCTCAGGGGATGTTCAATAAGATCCTCATCGCCAACCGGGGTGAGATAGCCATCCGGGTGATGCGCGCCTGCCGGGAGCTGGGCATCTCCACTGTGGCCGTCTACTCCGAAGCGGACAAGAACGCCCTTTTCGCCAAGTATGCAGACGAGGCCGTATTCATCGGACCGGCCCCCTCCAGCCAGAGCTATTTGAAGATTGACAGAATCATCAAAGCTGCTCTGGATACCGGAGCGGAGGCCATACATCCCGGATACGGCTTTCTCTCCGAGAACACCAGCTTTGCCTCCACCTGCGAGGAGAACGGCATAGTCTTTATCGGCCCCCCCTCCTCGGCCATAGATGCCATGGGCTCCAAGATCACCGCCCGACAGACCATGAAGGACGCAGGAGTGCCCATTGTCCCCGGCATCGAGCAGGGCATCAGCGATCCGGACATTGCCGCCGAGATCGCCGACGCCATAGGCTACCCCATCATCCTCAAGCCAGCGGCAGGAGGGGGCGGCATAGGCATGAAGATAGTTCAGAGCAGCGAGGAGTTGATGCCCGCCCTCACATCCTCCCAGTCCGTGGCCAGGAGCGCCTTCGGAGACGACACCATCTACATTGAGAAGTATCTGGCCGAGCCCCGCCACATCGAGTTTCAGATCCTGGCCGACAATCACGGCAAGACCATCTATGTCTCGGACCGGGAATGCTCCATCCAGCGCCGCCACCAGAAGCTGATTGAGGAGTCACCCTCCCCGGTGATGAGCGAGGATTTGCGAGAGAAGATGGGATCCATTGCGGTCAAAGCGGCCAAGGCCATAGGCTATGCCAGCGCCGGCACAGTGGAGTTCATGTACTCCCGGGGCGACTTCTACTTCCTGGAGATGAACACCCGCCTCCAGGTGGAGCATCCCATCACCGAGATGGTCACCGGCGTGGACCTGGCCAAAGAGCAGATTTTGGTTGCCGCCGGCCATCCCCTGGATTACGACCAGAGCGACATGAAGATCAACGGCTGGGCCATAGAGTGCCGCATCAATGCTGAGGACCCCCTCAACGACTTCGCCCCTTCCCCGGGAAAGATAAAACGCTACCGCAGTCCGGGTGGACCGGGGATCAGGGTAGACAGCGGAGTCTATACCGGATATGTTATACCCCCTTACTATGACTCTTTGATATCCAAGCTGGTGGCCCATGGCAAAGACAGAAAAGAGGCCATTGCCAGGATGGAGCGGGCCCTCTACGAGTACATCATCACCGGTGTAAACACCAATATCATATTCCACAAAGCGGTTCTCCGAAACAAGAGATTCAGAAGCGGAGACATAAACACCCACTTCATCAAAGAGGAGAATATTGTGGAGTCAGTCAAGGCTGTGGCCATAGAGGACTACGAGAAGGGCATGACCCTCGCCTCCGCTCTGGGTGCAGACAACCGCCAGGTTGCAGCCATAGCCGCAGCGGTGGGATCCTATCTCAGTGCTCAGAAAGCAGGGGAGAAGAGCTGAATTTGGCGGCAGATGTTTTATCTTTTTTAGCTTCTGGAAGGTGGGTTTCGGGAGAGGATATGGCCAGGAGCCTGGGCCTCTCCCGGGCTGCAGTTTCCAGCCAAATCCAGGCCTTGCGCCAGAGGGGATACCAGATTGCCTCCTCTAAAGGCAAGGGCTACCTATTGACCGGGCAACCGGACCGGCTGGACGCCGACGGGATAGAAGGGGAGCTGAGAACAAAGTGGCTCGGAAGGCAGATATTGATCCTGGATGAGGCCTCTTCCACCAATGCCGTAGCTCTCTCTTCCATCGGCCAGAGGCAGAGCGGCAGCATCATCCTGGCCGAGATCCAGAAGGAGGGACGGGGCCGGCTCTCCCGAAGCTGGGCCTCACCTCCAGGAGGAATATGGATGAGCCTGATCTTGAAGCCCGATTTGCCTCTATCCAGGATATACCGCATAAATATGGCCGTGTCCGTATCACTATGCAGGGCCATCTCCCGGCAGCTAGGATTGCAGGCGGGAATCAAATGGCCCAACGACATCTTGATCCGGGAGCATAAAGTCTGCGGCATACTGACGGAGTTGGTCTCTCAGGTGGACCGGCTGGAATATGCCGTGGTGGGAGTGGGGCTGAATGCCAACAATGACACTGCCGCCTTTCCGAGCCAATGGAGATCAACCTGCTTGGCGGCAGAACTGGGAAGAAGCATAGACCGATGTGCACTTATCGCTGCCATTCTAAATGAGATGGAGAAAGCAATCGATGACATGGAGAGCCAAGAAATCTATGAGGAGTGGCGCAGCCGCTCTGTGACCCTGGGAAAGCGGGTGCGCATAAGCTCTGCAGAGGGCGACCTCATAGGCCAGGTGGTGGACCTGAAACAGGATGGCGCTCTGATTCTGGAGCAGGGCAGGGATAAGAGAAGTATCCTGGCGGGCGATTGCATTCATCTCCGGCCGGAGGGCGCGGACGAGGCGAGATAAACCGTTTGCAGAGGTGATATTCTATGAAGAAGAAAAAGGTTAGAGGAATTGCCCGAGATACCCTGCATTTCATCTTGGAGGCCTCCCGGTCCTCAGAGCCAAATGAATTCGCCGGGCTCTTGTCAGTGGAAGAGGATATCATCAGTGATGTGCTCATACTCCCCGGCACGGAGAACTCCCGCATGAGCGCTCTGGTGCGCCTCTATATGCTGCCCAATATGTCCGTGGCCGGCTCCGCCCACAGCCACCCTTCCGGGCTTCTCCGCCCTTCCGAGCCGGATATCCTCTTCTTCTCCCGCACCGGCGACTATAACATCATCGTCGGTCCCCCCTATGACGAGAGCGCCTGGATATGTTATGATGGTGCGGGAAAGCGGCGTGATCTGCCGGTCCTGGATGTTGATTTCAAAGACGACGGCTTTGATGATGAATTCGATGAAGATATGGATGAGCCATTTCGGTGAGGATGAGCCTTGACCCTGGTAGTGGCCACGGGAACATTTGACCTCCTCCACCCCGGCCATGTCTTTTACCTGGAGCGCTCCCGGGCACTGGGGGACGAGCTGGTGGTGATTGTGGCCAGGGATGTCAATGTCCGCCACAAGCCCAAGCCCATCCTGCCCGAGGAGCAGAGGCGAAGGATGATAGCTGCACTCAAGGTCGTGGACCGGGCCATCCTGGGAGAGGAGAAGGATATCTTTCAGACCATCGAGCAGCTCCGACCGGATATAATCACCCTGGGGTACGATCAGCATTTCGATGAGGATCTGCTGCAAGAAGAACTCTTTCGCCGCGGCATGCAGTGCAGGGTAGTGCGCATTACCGAGCGCGAGCCATGCGCTCTCTGCGGCTCCAGCCGCATCGTGGCCAGAATTTTAGAGCGTTACAGGGTCCGGAGAATCCAATCCCGGCCCTGACCAAATGCTGACCGCATGGTGCTGCCGTCAAGTACTTATACCGTACCCCTCATTGGCGGGCCTGTATGGCCAGGGTTGCAGTAGGCGGCACATTCGATCCCATTCATGACGGTCACATCGCCCTGCTCAGGCGAGCCTTTGAGCTGGGCCGGGGGGGAGAGGTGATCATCGGTCTCACCTCTGACGAGATGGCCCGGGCCAGCCGCAAGAGGCCGGTGCGGGATTTCCAGGCCAGGGCGGAGAAGTTGAGGTCGGTAGTGAGAATCTGCTTTGGCGTTAGCGAGGTGCGCATAACCAAGATCGATGATCAGTGCGGCCCATCCATTTATGAGGACTTTGATTATATTGTGGTCTCACCGGAGACCCTGCCCATGGCGGAGAAGATCAATCGACTGCGGACCAAGAGGAATCTAAAGCCGCTGCAGATCTCATTGATCGAATACCAGATGGCGCAGGACAGCATCCGCATCAGCTCTACCCGCATCTCCGAAGGAAAGATCGACAGACATGGCAAGGTGCTGTCGGTTTGAAATGCGCCTCCTATCGGGAAATATAGCAGCAATCGGGGAGAATTGAGATCCTATAGAACGCATCCGCTGCAGTCCTGGCTGTGACATTCTGGATTGGAGATCTTCCATTTTAGAGCCCATAGCTTAAGATCCTTGATTATATCGATTATCTCCAGGCCGCTCTCGGTGAGGGTGTAGTCGCTCCGGACCGGAAAGCTATTGCTGTCCACCCTGTTCTCCACCAGCCCCTCCCTCTCCAGCTCCTTGAGCCGGGCGGAGAGCACCTTCTGGGTGATGCCGTATAGACAGCTCTTCAGCTCGGAGAATCGTCTGGTGTGATTCTTTCCCTTATATAGCTCCAGGAGAATGAGCAAGGTCCATTTTCTGGCGATATACTTGACGGTAAGATTGACTGTGCATCCTTCCTGCATGGTATCTTTCCAGAAACATCTCAGGCTAAATACTTTGGTATCTTAATAATACTGCAGGGCAGGAAAAGCCTGAAAATGAGAATTGACTGATATAAACCATATTGACAATCACTGAAATTGGAGGACTATTAAATGGCTGCAAAAGAAAAGCTGGACATGTTCTGTTATCAGTGCTCCCAGACAGCGGGCGGCACAGGCTGCACCATCAAGGGAGTATGCGGAAAGGAAGCTACAGTGGCAAGGCTGCAGGATAACCTGCTCTTTGCCATCAAGGGCATAAGCGCCTACCTTTACCACGCCCGGGAGCTGGGCTACACCGATCCGGAGGTGGACGCATTCATAGAGCGGGCTTTCTTCTCTACCCTCACCAATGTCAACTTCGACCCCCAGGAGTTCCTGAACCTGGCGGTAAAGGCAGGTGAGATGAATATCAAGACCATGAAGCTGCTCAAGAAGGCCCATATCGATACCTTCGGCGAGCCGACGCCGACCCAGGTAAGAACCGGCACAGTCAAGGGCCACGGCATCCTGGTAACCGGCCATGACATGAATGCCCTGCATAAGCTACTCCAGCAGGTGGAGGGCTCGGATGTATTTGTCTACACCCATTCGGAGATGCTTCCCGCCCACGGCTACCCCGGGCTCCGAAAGTTCAAGAACCTGGCCGGAAACCTGGGCAAAGCCTGGTTTGATCAGAGAGAGCTATTTGCCAATTATCCCATGGCTCTGCTGGGCACATCCAACTGCTTCCTCATCCCCCGAGAGGAGTACAGGGATCGCATGTTTGCCACCGGGCCGGTATACATTCCGGGAGTCCGGCACATCGATGGCTATGATTACTCCGAGGTAATAGCCAAGGCCCGGTCTCTGCCGGAGCTGCCCGATGCGCCTGGCGATTATGAGCTCACCACCGGCTTTTCTACCTCCGTCCTGCTGGGACATGCCGCCAGGATCAAGGAGTTGGTGACGGCAGGAAAGATCAGGAGGTTCTTCCTGGTGGGAGGCTGCGACGGACCCTCCCGGAAATGGGACTACTACCGGGAGTTTGTGCAGAAGCTGCCAAAAGACACAGTCGTCCTCACCCTGGCCTGTGGGAAATACCGCTTCAATGACCTGGATTTGGGAGACATCGAGGGCATCCCCCGTCTCATAGATCTGGGGCAGTGCAATGATGCCATCGTGGCTTTAGAGGTAGCCCAGGCTCTGGCCGGCCTTTTCGGCGTCAGTGTGAACGATCTGCCCCTGACCCTAGTGATCAGCTGGATGGAGCAGAAGGCGGCAGCCATACTCTGGTCTCTCTTAGCCCTGGGAATAAAGGGCATCTACCTGGGGCCGATTGTGCCGGGATGGGTCAACGAGGATATGCTCAAGATCCTGGTGGATAAATACGACATCCGGCTCATCAGCACCCCGGATGAGGACATAAAGAAGATGCTGGGCTGAAGACGGCCTATATATCTGGCTGCTGGTTCGTCTCCCTCTCAGAGATTAGGGGGAGATGGGCTCATTCAATTTTAAGGTCAAGAAGATGGCGGATGGTGATGGAAAATTGGTGCAAAGAAAGATCATCAAGATAGATGAGTCATTATGCAACGGCTGCGGCAACTGCATAGTCGCCTGCTCCGAGGGAGCCATAAACCTGGAAGACGGAAAGGCCCGCGTGGTCAGCGATGCCTTTTGCGACGGACTTGGGGCCTGCATCGGAGAGTGCCCCACCGGGGCTCTGACCATTGAGGTGAGAGAAGCCCAGGCGTTTGATGAAGAGGCGGCCAGAGCTAATCTGAGTCGATCCAGGAGCCAAGAGGAATCGGAAAAGGACAAGCCTTCCTCAAAAATGCATTCCATGCCCATGTCCCCATGCCATGCCGCCCTCCATAAAGCCTCGGGAGAGGGGCCCCAGCGTCATATGCGAAGGCTGGACACATCTTCCCAGCTATGCAGCTGGCCCATACAGATGCGCCTGGCGCACACCGATGCACCTTACTTCAGGGATGCCAGGCTGCTCATAGCCGCCGACTGCTCTGCATTTGCTGCTCCATCTATCTCTGAATTCATCGAGGGCAGAGTGGTTCTAATCGGCTGTCCAAAGCTGGATGAGAACCAGCCGTTCCTGGAAAAATTGACCGAAATACTGCGCAGCAATGATATAAAGGAGGTAACCGTACTGCATATGGAGGTGCCCTGCTGCTCCAATCTGGTACGGCTTGTCTCCCATGCAATAAAAGAGTCGGGAAAGGATATCCCCCTCCAGAAGTTCATCTGCATGATCGGCGGTTCCACAGAAAAAGAATGAGGCACTTGGTGATAACATGAAGGTCATAATATTTTATAGCGGCGAATTCGGCAATCGCGTGGCTGGCAACCTGGTGAATTACTCCGGATTCTGCATCTCATGTGGAGAAGCCTGCACTCAATGCCGCAATGTGGCCCCGGACCTGGGCAAGGACATTGTTGGCCTGGTGGAGATGCCCGATCCGGCATCTTTGGGGGACTTCATAGACGATGTAGAGCCGCTGCTGCCTCAGAATATCCCTGCCGCAGACATAGCCATTGTGGTCAATGTTCATCCCGACATCCTCTATGGCATGCTTCCCAAACTCAAGGAGGCAGGGGTGAAGGGCATCATCGGCGGCTCGGAGTCTCCCCGAGAAATGCCCCTGGGCCAGAGAAAGCAGGTGGAGGAGAAGGCGGCGGAACTGGGAATGGAGGCGGCCTTTGCCAAGCCATTCTGCGCCCTTCGCTCCGATCCGGCCAAGCCGATCATATCCCGCTTCCTGAAAGAGGCCAAGATCGGCGATCCGGTAATTGAGTTCACCCTGCAGAAGAGCCGGGAGGGAAAGCATTCCATACTGGCCGCCAATGTGGTCCGGAGCGCACCCTGCGGCTCCACTTGGTTTGTGGCCAAAAAGATGCTGGGCCTGGAGCCGGACCAGCCCGATCTGAGAGAGAGAATCTCCGAGGCTCACCATTCTTATCCCTGCACCGGCTCCATGGAGAGGGACAGTGAGCTGGGCGATACGGTGCTCCATGTGGGAGGCTATATCATCCGGGATGCTGTGGAGAGCGGTCTGGCCAAAGCGGAAAAACCGGTCTGAAATGGTCTTTAGATGGAAAATGTGGCGCTGGAATCGGGAGAGGGTAGGATGAAGATCACAGATCAGATCCATGCATTGAAGATCCCCTTCCAGATTACCGATCCATCCGGCCGCTCACTTCCGCGCTTCGTTTATGTTTATATGATCTATGGCCAGGAGATCACACTTATCGATAGTGGTGTGGCATCCTCGGAGAAGATCATAAGTGAATATCTCCGGGATACAGGCAGAAATCCGGAGGAGATCTCACTTATGATCCTGACCCATGCCCATCCCGACCATATCGGAGCCGCCCAGGCCATAAAAGAGATATCCGGCTGCTCTGTAGCAGCGCACGGCGCGGACAGGGTCTGGATCGAGAATCCTGATCAGCAGGTGAGAGACAGGCCCGTGCCTGGCTTTTATTCTCTGGTGAGGGGATCGGTTCGAGTCGATCGAATTGTTGAGGACGGGGATATTCTGGATTTAGGGGCCGGCCTGGGGATGGAGGTGCTGCACACTCCCGGGCACTCTCCCGGATCGATCTCTCTATGGATGCACGAAGAGGGTGCTTTGTTCTCCGGCGATGCCTTTCCTCTGGCGGAAGAGATGCCCATTTATGACGACATCCACCTCAGCATAAGGTCAATTCAGAGGCTAAGGCGGATTGAAGGTATCAAGCATCTTCTCTCCGCCTGGGATGAGCCACGACATGGAGAGGATGCTTACCGCATCATGGACCAGGGCCGGGATTATCTTCATCGAATTCACAGCGCCGTGACCAGGGCAGCAGCTGACAAGGAATCTACGGATTCAATGGATATATGCATGGGAGCGATTAAAGAACTGGGCCTGCCCCGGATGATGGCCAATCCCCTTGTCTGCCGGTCATTTCTGTCCAGCCTAATGGTCCAAGGGGAGATCGAAAAGGATTTCCTCCAATGAGGCCATAAGCCTGGTGCAGTTAGAATGTCCATCAGATCGAATATCCATATGTGCTGCTATTGAAATGATGATTTACGAACTGCCGGTAGCTTTAGCATCGGCTGAGGTCGAGATAGAGGCTGATATAGAGGCAGTATGGAAGATCCTCTCCTCCATCAACAGCTGGCCAGATTGGAATGCGGATATCAAATCAGCCTCCCTTCAGGGAGAGATGGCTCCCGGATCGGTCTTCGTCTGGAAGGCAGGCCCCATGACCATCAACTCCAGGATCTACGAGGTGCATAGGCCATATGCTCTGGCCTGGACCGGCACCGCTCTGGGAATCAGAGCCGATCATAAATGGAGGCTGGAGAGGAGAGGAAAAAGGACATGGATCAAGACCGAGGAGTCTTGGGAAGGGCTGTTTCCCAGACTATTCCGCTGGCCGGTTCAGAGGATGCTGCAGAGATCAATCAATTCCTGGCTCAGCTACCTGAAGCGGGAGGGCGAGGGAAGAACAGGTTTTTGATTTTTGCCTCACAGCCTAAGATCAATAATTTATAAATATAATCAGGTCAGATTATATCCCGCTCAAAGATTTTCAGCATTGCTATTAACAGCAATGGAGGCAAGATTATGGAACATGAAGAAAAAATGACCGACCCCTTTAATATAGGCATCTATCTCATAGAAACAGGGCTTGTGGGCATCGTAATCTATGCTATGATGGTGCTGCCAGATCTATTCCAGTCTTTTACCTGATCAATTCAACCGAACAGGTTTCCAGGCTCGGATTGGACCAGAGAGCATCTCGGAAATATTTTGGAGAACAGAGCATAGCTTGAGCTGTTGATAGACGGGATGCTTTTTGTCTCCCCATAAGCGCATGGTCCCAGTATCATTCTGCAAGCTGGAATGAAACCTGCGGCAGGGGCTAATCATAGCCAGACAGGCTCTTGGGAGCGAATCTCCAGACCTGCAGATCTTCGAGCCTGCCCCTCCTTCCCTCTTTCGGGAAACTCTCTGCCTAAAGGAACTGCATCTGCTATTGAGATCGTCTGTCCGTAATCTCCAGCGCAGCATATTTAAGCCGAGGCAGGGATCTCGGAGGGGGTGTTAGATGAACCGAATCGCATTAGCGCTATTGTCCCTGATAGCCGTTCTAATTCTGGCCCAGTGCAAACCGATGGTCGATCTGGGGGGCAGAGATGGAAGAGATCTCTTTGTATCCCTTACAAATAACTCTACGGGCAATTCCTCACTCAACCTCAGCGAAGAAAACCAGAGTCTTGAATCCTCTTTCCTTAACCTGAGCGAGAATGGGGGCTCTCTGCTCAAGAACTTGGCCAATTCATCCGAGAATCTCTCTTCCTGGGGAGGGCCGCTTCCAAAGGCTCCACTGCCGCCGAAATACGATGCCAGCGCTGCCAGTTATGCCAAGACCTATGCCATCTTAAAAGCGAATCACGGCTTTTGAGCCAGGTCGACAGATAAGGACGGCTCGGAAAGATCATCCTATAGGGGCAGCATCAGATTAAAATGCAGGAAAGACAAGAGGGATACCCATGAGGTTAATGCTGCCAGCATTATTATTTGCGGCTACGATTGTTTTAGTGGCCAGCCTCTGCCTTGGCTTTGAGGACGTGGGGGGAGACTTTGGGAGTTCCTGGCTGGAAAAGTATGGCACTAGGGCGCCCAGCACATTTGAGACCCCCAACAGCCTCTGGGACTGGGGGAACGCACCCAAGGGATTTGCCCTTCGAAACGGCACCCTTTTCCCGCCGGGAACAGCACCACAATGGTATTATCCCTTTATTATCACCGACTACAGCCCCATAGTCCTGAATCGATCCGAATTAACCAGTCCGCAGCTGGAGAATCTCTACACTACAGATCCCTGGCTCCTGGCCCAGCTCACAGG
>JAGOLL010000061.1:0-3100 GCA_017994055.1 Methanothrix sp. | reverse complement strand
CCCAGAAGCCTGGTTCGCTCTACTGCCAGATATGCCAGGCAGCCGGCTGTGGATTGAGACGCTGCTGATGAACAGAGACTGGGATAAAGCATCTTTAGCACCTAGGGCCATTACCAGTAAAATTGGGCGAGTATCCTTTACCCGCACTCCACAATATCAATTCTTTATACTGCGATTAAAGAATCCGAAATTTCAAAGAGAAAGTTCTTGTAGCAAGCTCGCCTTACAGCTCTCATGAAGGAGTATTCTAACCAGGAGATAATCGTCTGCTGGCAGCCGGAGAAATGCATACATTCCAGGGAATGCATCAAAGGCCTGCCCCAGGTATTTAATCACAACCAAAAGCCTTGGATCGATATGAAGGGCGCCAGCTCGGAGGATATAATGAGGGTTATAGATCGCTGTCCCTCCGGGGCATTATCCTATAAAAAAGCGGACAGCTCCAAGCCGACATCGGTGAAGATCAAGGTCGTGAGAAATGGCCCGCTCTTGGTGGAGGGAGACTGCCTCCTGGTGGACAGAGATGGAAAGGATGAATCAGTCAAGGGGCCATTTGCCCTCTGCCGGTGTGGCGGCTCGAAGAAAAAGCCCTTTTGCGATGGAAGTCATGCAAAGATTGGCTTCGATGATTCGATATCCAAGGGTGAAGAGCAATAGACAAATCTGGTGAATAGGCTCAGAAGGAGCAATTTACGCCCTTCTGCAGACAAGCCATGCCGTTTTGCTCGCACGGATCAAATCCTTCTATATCTATCCTGTTCCCTTCTCGCTTTTTTCAGATCCACCAGGTCGCCCAGTATCTCCTGGAGGCTTTCGCCATCCACCGTCAGCGAGTACCTCTCCTTAAGGGCCATCCCAATCTCCGCCAACGATGCAGGCTCATCGCTGAGAACCCTCTCGGTGAAGCCCAGCACATCCTCATAAGCCGCCCAGGGATAGATGATCCAGCGCCAGTCGGATATGAGATCCGCATAAAAATCAGGAATCAGAGAAGAGGATGTCTTATGCTGCATCACTGCGGTCTTGATCTGGCCAGCGCCCTCGGATTTCACATAATCGATAGCTGCCTTTAAGGTATCTCCCGTATCGGTGACATCGTCTACGATCAGTATCTTCTTCTCTCTCACATCCACGGCCAGAGGAAAGCGGACCGATGCCTGCGGCCTCTTGCAGGCGGCAATATCCCAGTGCTCTATCTTGATGCTGGTGAGAAGGCTGTGCAGAAGAAAATCGCAGACTATCCTGGCCGGAACATATCCGCCTCTGCCTATGGCCACCACCAGGTCCGGATCATAGCGGGAGGATTTGATTGCCTTGGCCAGCTTTCGGGATAGCCTGTAGGCCTCATCCCAGCTTATGAGCTGGCAGGGAAATGAAACCGGATTGTCCATGATAATAGAGTGGGCTGCTGAAGAATTAACTCTGTCGGAGGCAGTTTTTCCTTCCAAAAGATCTATTTCATATTCCCGGCTCAATTGGCGCCAGAAATGCCCACTTGCTCCGACAATTCCCTCGCTGGCCGCACCTCACCGGAGGACGCTGCCATGCTCTCCCTCTTTCATCCTGTGGTTAGAGAATGGTGGCTCGCCTCCTTTGGCTCAGCAGAGGAGGGGCTCTTCACACCGGCCCAGAGGCAGGCTGTGCCCCTCATTAAGCAGGGAAGAAATGCTCTCATCTGCTCGCCCACCGGCTCGGGCAAGACCCTCTCCGCATTCATCTCCATCATCAGTCAGCTCTTTTCTCTGGCGGAGAGGGGCGAGCTGGCGGAGAGCGTCTACTGCCTCTACATCTCTCCCCTCAAGTCCCTGGCCAATGACATTCACAGAAACCTGGAAAGGCCTCTTCAGGAGATGGCGGCCCTGGCTGGCGAGAGAGGGATGGCCATTCAGGAGATCAGGCACTCCATACGGCACGGGGACATCTCCGCCCGGGAGAGGGCCAGGATGCTGAAGAGGACGCCCCATATCCTCAATACCACCCCCGAGTCCCTGGCTATCCTCCTCTCCTCGCCCCGCTTCCGGGAGAAGCTTAAGACGGTCCGCTGGGTGATCGTGGACGAGATCCATTCCCTGGCGGCCTCTAAGAGGGGGGTGCATCTCAGCCTCAGCCTGGAGAGGCTGGAGGAGCTGAAGACGGATTTGGGCCCGAAGAGCGGGGAGAAGAGATCATCCTCCCCGCCGGAGGAGACCGCTGGAGAGAGCTTTATTCGCATCGGCTGCTCGGCCACAGTTGAGCCGCTGCAGGAGGTGGCGGACTTCCTGGCCGGGGGCTTTCGCCCGGTGGAGGTGGTGGACTGCCGCTTCTGCCGCCATCTGGATCTGCGCCTGGTCAGTCCGGTTCCCGACCTCATCTCCGCCAGCCAGGAAGAGCTCTCTGATGGGCTCTACCAGCTACTCCACCGCCACATCCAGAGTCATAAGAGCACCCTCATCTTCGCCAACAGCAGAAACGGGGCAGAGAGGCTTCTGCAAAATTTGCGGCAGCGTTTTCCCGGCTTTTATGACGGCAAAAACTCCGCCTGCCACCACGGCTCCATGGGCAAGGATGGCAGGCAGGAGACGGAGAGCCGGCTCAAGCAGGGACGGCTCCGAGTGGTCTGCACCTCCACCTCCCTGGAGCTGGGAATAGACATGCCTCATATCGGCCTGGTCCTTCAGATCGGCTCTCCCAAGTCCGTGGCCGCTCTCTTGCAGCGTTTTGGCCGGGGAGGCCACAGCCTAAATCAGACGGTCAAGGGCAGGATCGTCGCCCTGGAGTGGGAGGATCTGCTGGAGGGAGCAGTGATGCTGCAAAGGGCGAAAGAGGGATTGGTTGAGAGAGTTCACATCCCTCAAAATGCCATCGACGCCCTCTGCCAGCACCTCTTGGGCATGTCCCTGGAGAGGGACTGGCATGTGGATGAGGTTCTGGCACTGGTCCGCCGATCCTACTGCTATCGCAGCTTGACCAGGGGGGAGCTGATGGCAGCGGTCCTCTATCTCTCTTCCGCCCATCCCCAGATGCGGGAGCGACGGATCTATGCCAAGATCGGATACGATCCTGCCACCCAAAGGATATTCAGGCTTGGCGGCGGCAGCCGCATGATCTATTACACCAGCTC
>JAGOLL010000060.1 GCA_017994055.1 Methanothrix sp. | reverse complement strand
AGGACCTGGTTTCAATGGTGGTGGAGGTCACCGGTCGGGCCTATGCCGGGGAAAGTTTTATCTCCTAGCAGCAGACTGGTTTTCTGGCGCGCCGGGATAGGGTAGTGGCTATCCTGAGGGACTGTGGATCCCTCGAGCTGGGTTCGAATCCCGGTCCCGGCCCCTAATTGCCTGAAACTCATCTGAATTCTTTTACCCAGCGACGCATCAACTCGACTGTGAACTGCCACTGTCCATCTTTTTCCTGCAAGACGTCATGCCTTTCCAGCTCTCTTAGGGCAGAAGCGGTATTTTCTGAGTTCGGGCCGAAGCGGGCAGCAATTCCCTCCATAGGAATTCCGTTGGGAAATGCGGCTATGAATTTCAATAATTCTTTCTGGCCTTCTGCGCCCTGTCCCGCCTGGCCCCATATCCCGGCAAAATAGTAGCGCCCCTGGCTGTAGAATTCGGGATCGGCAATCACTGCCTCTACATCTTCTAGGCTGAAGACTGGTTCTAACTGCTTTCCCTGCTCGAAGGTCAGGCGGTTGAAGCGGCTAACCAGATAGTGGCCCACCAGCTGCACCAAGTAGGGCTGGCCGCCGGTGAGCTGCCAGATGCACTCCAGTGCCTCTCGGCTGAAGTCCAGGGGATAGTCCTCCAGAGCCGGATTGGCCAGGACCTGGAAGGCGGCATCCTTGCTTAGAAAGCTGACCCGTATCGGCCGCACGCTGGCAAAGAGGGGATTGAAATAATCCTCTGTCATCTCCTCTAATTTGTGCAGCCCGGCAAAGGCGAAGGCGATATTCTGGTCCTTTTGAATGTAGCCCCGGAATGTGTCTAACAGGTTGCCGGGAATCCGTCCGGCATTCATCCACTCCTCCAGCTTTTCGAATTCGTCCAGAGCTATGATCAGGCGGGATTTGCCCAGGGCGGACTGGACCAGGTCCAGATACTGCTTGAAGGCCAGTTCAGGATGTCTATCAAATTCGTCCATATCGGCCTGTGGCAGCTCAGGAAGAGATGCCCTGATCTCATCCGCTATGGCCAAGAAGAGGTCGCTGAGGCCTCGTTCAGCCCCGCCCAGGATGAGCAGGTTAACATAGGCCAGGCGGACCTCTGATCCCAGATGGGAGTTGATATTGCGGAGAATGGATGTCTTGCCCATGCGCCGATGGCCGTAGAGGACCACGGATGGGGGTTTAGTCGTGCCACACCACAGCTGCTTTAGCTCCCGGATGGTGTCCTCTCTGCCTTTGAAGCCAGGACCCACTACCGGATCGCCTGCCACATAAGGATTTTTAACCGGCTCATAAATGGAGATGCTGCCAACTTCGGCTGATTCCGAGACCAGAATGCTCTGCCAGCTTTTGGCGATCTCCTCCACCAGAGCACGCTCTGTCTGGGGAATAGTGCCGACCATCTTCTGGACAGCCACGACCTCGCCAATAGCCCGATTCAAGGCCCAGGAGCGGGAAGCCTTGGAGGCTCTCTTCTGCACCGCAAGAGCCTCCAGAGCGCAGCGCTGCAGGTGCTCCAGAGCCAGCCAGGTCTCTGGGTGCAATAGCAAAGGCTCTGATGGCCGGTTAGATACTTTTGAGAGTTCATCCTCTCCGGCCAAATTCGCAATACTCTGGAAATCCTTTACAGATAGGGCCAGGTATAATAACTGGCTTAAGCTACGCATTTCCTCGCCATTGGGCAGCGACCGGACGACGGCAAAAGCCTGAGCGGCCTGAATTGGTTGCTCTTTATGAAGATGCCAAAAGCCTGCACATACGGCCCGTGCTGGTGTGTCCAAACGCAGATCTGTAGGATAGCGCGCTTTCAATCGGTGTTTCCAGCTTCTTGAAAAAATGGGGATAATGTCGATGGCTTCCATCTTCAATCTATTGACCAGAGGAGCAGATGAATAACGCAGAACGTCCCAATCATTAGAATCCTTGGCAACTTCATCGACCATTGGCAGAAGGCACTCGGCAGGATGTTCTGCTAGAGAATCATTGAGTGCTTGGACAACAGGAATGAATTGCATGGAATGCTTCAATAATTCATTAAGATTGTACACCCCCTCTGACCAATCATTTCTCAGCCAGTATTTTAGACGACCTCTTAAGCCCGGCAGAGGGAAGGCTGTGAATATGGTCATTGATCTAGTATAAGAAAAAAATGAGAGCAGTGTGGCAATTGTCCAGGCATCTAGCCTTAAGACCACAAAAGCATAAACAACGCATGCAGCCATGCCTTCAGTCATGCCGACAGCTACACCGACGGCTATGCTGAAAATTAAGCCTAAAGTTGCACCAAAAACCATGTTGAATAGCACGTCTTCAATAACGCTGGAAAAAGCATATTTTTCCATGCCAACACCCATGCCTATGTACATGCCTTTTGACATGAAAAAAGCAGCAACGACGAAGATGATGACAGCTGTGAAAATGCCCATGCTTTTAGCCACGGCATAAGCCATACCGATACTTATGCCAAAAAGAACGCTTTCAGCGACTAATAAAAAAGCTCCACGTTTAGTACCTCTTTCAGAACGGCCGAGGTCTAAGCCAAAGTTTACAGCCATGCCAAAAACAACGCCAAAATTCAGGCTGATCCAGTCTATTTGCAGTCCGAGCTGCTCCATTGCCCAAGCCAAAGACAGAGCGGTCAAAAAACACAGGATCAATGCTTGCAGGACAAAATGACGCAAGACGCTGTTCTCCTTGAAAGCATGCAAGAAGGTTCTGCTTTTCGCTCCCCTATGCTCCGGAGCAACGAAAGTCTCCTCGTACCAGCGCAAGGCCTGGGGGAAGTAGAAGATCCAGTAGAGCAGGCGCAGATAATCCAGCGGATTCCAGAGCTGAAGCGGCCGGTTCAACTTGGGTGCCAGATCCAGGCGCGGGACTTCTTCGCTCATGGTTCTTGCTCTATTTTTCGGCGATAGAGATGGAATGCTTTGTGCATAAGTTCCCGGGGCATTCCCATGCTTTCCTTGAAGATCTGTCCTATCTCTGCTTCAGAGAAAGTTACAGATGTTGTTTCTAATCTCTCCAGCAAGAATTCGCGTGCTGTGGCAATATCCCAGGGACCCACCTGGATCTGCTGGCAGATGCCGGCCAAGGGAGAAATTTTTGCCTCCTCGCTATCCGGAAAGAGACGATCAAGGGAAGTGCTCGCAGCCATTGCCAGCTTGAGGGGTTCACTGGGTCCGTCTGCTAGACCGCGAAGCTGATCCCGAATATTGCGGGTAAATCCTTGAGATGCCATCCTTTCCATCTCATCCAAAGCCAACAGAAATCGTTTGCCTGTTAGAGATCTCTTCAGAGGATACCCTCTCGCCTCTGGCACACCCAGGGCTAAACAAAGTTCTCGATAGAAGCTATCCTCATCCTCAACCAATAGCAGGTCAAGATGAGCTATCTTCCAGCCCAGATCTTTGGAAACCCGTTCTATGAGGAGTGTTAGGAGAGAGGATTTTCCCGAGCCATGATCGCCTAGAAATACGACGCTGCTTCCTCTTCTAAGAAGCTCCAGTGCTTCGTTTACTTTACTTTCCCGGCCAAATACCATTGCTGGATCACCAATGCGCCCATTTAGAGGCGTGAAGGGATTCTCAGCGGAAGGAGCAGGCTCTTGAGGTGAGAGTCCTTTTCCTCCGCATAAGAGGGCCACTGCAAAGTCCTCAGTTGCCCAATCGAAGAATGGAGTCTGCTCTGCATTGCATGCAGCGCTGGCGCTTTCCGGCACAGCCTTCCCCAGGTGATTCATGAGATTGGATATCTTGACCACACTGTCATCCGGCTGATTGCCCGCGCCGCCCAGAGCCTCTATCAGATGATAGTGAAGATGCTCAGATTTCCGTCCGGCCTGATCAATGAACTTTGGGCTTTGGTGGAAGAGCTGAACACCGCCCTACCCCCGCCCTGCTTTAGCTCTTCTACCAGACCCTTTGGAATTGCCTCTTGAGAGAAGTCTGCGGGGAGCTTTGGAGCGGGTGAATCCTTTGCTGTAGCCATTCCAGCAGCATGGCAACAGTCCATGAATACCAGCAAGCGTCTGGCATTTATCGATCTCAAGGCTCTGGTGAAGTCCTCCGAGGAGAGGGCAGAAGAGGTTACATTCAGGTAATCCAGATCATGAGATATGAGAAAGTATCCTCCCGTCTTCTTGTCCATCCAGCCATGGCCGGAGAAATATACGATGGCTGTGGACTCCTCATCTTTAGCGGTCTGCCCTGCCAGCCATTTCAAGCCGTCCAATATTGCTTCCCTGGTGGCACCGGAATCGTGGAGGAGGCGAATATGGGATTCATCATCAGGATAGCCGCACAATGCCGGATCGATCAGTACAGAGCGCAGAGCCTGCATATCCTTTACTGTCACTGGCAATGATAGGCTGGCATAGGCGCACTCGCCCACTCCAATAAGCAATGCATAGCCATGAGAAAATGTGCCGGGCATGTGGTCTCCTGTGATTTAGCGTTTTATCATGAATTCTTTGACACCAGTTGCTTTTATCTCACTTGAACATTTCCATCAGTCATTTGCTGGCCAGCTCTTTGGCATCCTATGCAAGAAATATTAAATGCCTCCTGGACCATAACCTCAGTTCGAGATGTAGCTGCCATGTCCCAAATCACCGACGACTTCATGACCCGGATGCTCTCCCGCGCCAGAGATTACAGCATCGTAATCCTGAAGGCTGGCCCAAACCGCAGCCGCCCCGGAGCGGAGAAAATCATCTGGGAGCACGCCAGGAGGAACTTTCTCCTCCGGGCCAATGGACTGCTGCCCATCGTCTGCCCCATCATCGATGGAGGCGATCTGGCCGGCATCGGGATCTTCAATGCCGATGTCGAAGAAGCAAAATCCATCATGGACCAGGACCCGGCGGTCAAGGAGGGCATCTTGGTCTATGAGGCGCATCCCTGCCGGAGCTTTCCCGGAGACTGCTTGCCGGGGGAGGAGATCGGGGATGAAAAAGGCGGCAAGGGGAGAGCAGATCTATCCAGGTACTATGGCTTGCTTAAAGATTGTCCAATTCTGGATGAACTGGAAGCAGATTCAAGAAAGGTTAGAGACAGTGCCCGATCAAGAATATAATCGCCTTCCAAAGAAAAATCAAAGCTTCAGATGGAATAGGCAATTTAAAGGACTCCTGAGCCACACCCTTGGCCTCCACCGCACCTGATTTCCCTCCAGCCCCAAGAGCTTCTGCAGCACTGCCGCCCTCCCCCATTGACGCTGGCCGGCTTCCCCACAAGCTTAGGACGGCATCATGCTCCACAGCTTCACCGCTGCTCAAGTGGAAGAGGTCTATGTGAAGGTGGATCAGATCCATACCATAACCTGATCTTTCTCTGGCCTTGCTGGTGAAGGCCTTTCTAACAACTGTTATTGTTCCTATCGAAAAACATCAATCAGATATACTTTTATAGAAAAAGATAATACGAAGGAGTGGTTCATATGCATATAATAGGAGTAATTAAGATGAGAAAATTGAATGTATTATTAAATAGGAGGCATCTCCCATGAACCGCCTTTCCCATCTGGCTTTTGGAGCAGCAGGGCTATTGCTTCTGGTCATATGTAGCAGCTCATTGGCTGCCGATGAGAGCGTGGATGTCATAACCATAGCCGACAGCACCGGCGATTGGGGCAATCCCTCACCATACGGACATTATGCCCGCGGCCCCGGCTATATTCGCATGAGCCTGATCTTCGACACACTCATCTGGAAGGATGAGAACGGCTTTGTCCCCGCCCTGGCGGAGAGTTGGGAGTACCTCACCGATGAGAAGGCCTATGTTTTCAATCTTCGCGAGGGCGTGGCCTGGAACGACGGTGAGCCCTTCACGGCAAAGGACGTGGCATTCACTTATCAATATATAAAAGATCATCCCTATCAATGGATTGATTCAAGCATAGTGGAAAGCGTAGAGGCCAGCGATGATCGCACTGTCAAGATTACTCTTAAGAAGGATTTTGCTCCCTTCTTGGACCAGGTGGCAGGCACTTTGCCCATCTTGCCCGAGCACATTTACAAGGATGTCAGCGATCCGACCAGCTTTAATGATCCTAAAGCTTTGACCGGTACCGGCCCCTTCAAGCTGGTCAATTACGACAAGGCCCAGGGTACCTACCTGTATGAGGCAAATGAGGACTACTACCAGGGCGCACCTCGGGTCAAGCAGATAAAGTTCGTCAAGGTCAGCCTGGAGATGTCTGCCGCCGCTCTGGAGAAGGGCGATGTTGATGCCGCAACTGTGCCCGGCGAGACCGTGGATGACCTGAAAGACAAAGGCTATGTTGTTATAAAGGGCACTCATGACTGGCTGGCCAAGATCATGGTCAACCACATGAAAGCTCCGTTCTCCGATGCCAAATTCAGGCAGGCCCTTTACTATGCCATCGATCGTCAGGACCTGGTAAAAACGGGACTTAGAGGCTATGGACTGGAGGGAAGCCCCGGCCTGTATGCCTCAGACAGCCAATGGTACAATCCAGACCAGGAGCAGTACAACTATGATCCTGCAAAAGCGGGAGAGCTTCTGGGAGAACTGGGATACGAGAAAGAAGATGGCAGCCAATACTACACCAAGGTCAGCGAGCCAGAGGCCATAGAGCTGCTGGTTACAGCTACCAATGAGCGTCAGGGAGAGCTGGTTGCCGAGCAGCTTGACTCTGCTGGCATAAAGGTCAATCTGCGCAGTGTGGACTCCAAGACCCTGGACAGCCTGGTAGGGGAGTGGAAGTTCGACCTGGCCTTCAGCGGCCACGGTGGCATGGGCGCCGATCCAAACATGCTCAATAGGTACCATCTGGACATGAAGAGCTTCAACAGTGCCCGCTACGACGACAATCCAGAGCTAAATGAGATCCTGGAGAGACAGGTGGAGGAGATGGACCTGGATAAGAGAAAGGAGCTGGTCGATTCCGCCCAGGAGATCATAGCTCAGGACCTGCCTGCTCTGCCCCTCTACTTCACAGACACATTCTGGGGTTCCAATAACAAGGTGAGCTTCTACTACACCTATGGAGGAGTAGGAAGCGGAGTTCCCATCACCTTGAACAAGATGATCTTTGTCTGAAGATGTAGCACTAACTGCGGCTCAAGTGCCGCAGTCATTCTCTTTTGGAATACTTCTAGCGAAATAGTCTTAAATGATAGCCTTAATGTATGGGGAATAACATCAAGACTTAATAGATAGAAAGAATTATCAAAAAATGCGATGGAGACTATGAAATGGCTGATGAAATAAGATCCATGCTCCTTGAGCCCATTGGAGTCATCCACACTCCCTACAGGAGGAGAGAGGATATACCGAGGCAAGGAAGGCTCTCCGCAGAGATATGCGAGATAGAGGTCTTTGCCCCTTTTTCAGAGGGGCTAAAGGACATTGAGCAATGCAGCCATCTCTTCGTCATCTTCTGGCTCCATCTGGCAGACAGAAATCTTCTCAAAGCAACACCGCCTCAAGACTGCAGAGAGCACGGCGTCTTTGCCACTCGCTCACCGAACCGCCCCAATCCCCTGGCTCTGGATATTGTAAAGCTGATAGAGGTCGATGGCAACCGGCTTAGAGTATCGGGCATGGATGCCCTGGACGGCTCATTGCTTCTGGATATCAAACCCTACTCGTCGGGAATAGACTGCTTCCCCCAGGCTAGGATCGCCTGGCAGAAGGACGGTGGAATATGAATATCAGCAATAAATATGGGCCAAGGGACAGCCCGCTGATCAGGGAATCGGATGGGCTGGCAAGTGAGGCCCATCCCGAGATGGGGATGGCAAGCATGTTATTGGGCCTCTTTCCATCGAGCCTGGTCAACTACCTGATCGCCCTTGCCGCCATCTTCTCTCTGAACTTCATTCTTCCCCGCCTCATGCCCGGAGATCCTCTCCAAGCCATCTACGGCCAGGAGGCCCTGGTGGTGATGAGCGATGAGATGGAGGCGCAATTAATGAGGCAGCTGTCCCTGGACAAATCCTGGTGGGATCAGATGCTGGCCTATATCCTGAGCTTGATGCAGGGCGACCTGGGCTTTTCCTATTACTACCGTGAACAGGTTTCCCAGGTGATACTGGGGGCTCTGCCCTGGACCCTTCTTCTCACCGGCCTGGCGCTTGTGCTGGCTACTGCAATCGGATTGATTTTGGGAATTGAATCCGGCTATGCTCGCGGCTCATCTCTGGACCGCGGCCTGGTTGCCGGGCTCATGTTCCTGGGAGGATTCCCGGACTTCTTTATCGGAATATTGCTGCTGCTTGTCTTTGCTGTGAGCCTTCAGGTTCTGCCCATATCCGGAGCCACATCTCCTTATGCCGGACATGAGGGGCTGGCTCATATCTTGGATGTCATCAAGCACCTGGCCCTGCCCCTGGCCTCGATGATCCTGGTTCAACTGGGCGGAATCTTCCTCCTGGCCAGAAATACCATTGTCACCCTTCTGGCGGAGTCGTTTATCCTCACCGCCAGAGCAAAAGGCTGCCCGGAGAGATGCATCAAATATGCTCATGCTGGGAGAAACTGCCTCCTTCCTGTGACTACGGCTACGGGCCTGCGCATACCCCAGCTGCTCACCGGGGCTCTCTTCATAGAGATAGTCTTCTCTTATCCCGGAGTCGGCTCTCTGCTCAATACAGCCATCGATGCCCGAGACTATCCCCTCATCCAGGGGATTCTCCTCGTCATCACCCTGACCGTCCTGACCGCCAACTTTCTTATGGATATTCTTTACAGCAGGCTGGATCCGAGGGTGAGATATGCACATTGATGCCCTGGGAGAGATCTCCCACGATCCGCTCGCCAGAGCAGGAGCGCTCATGCTGGCTGTAATCGCCGGCCTGGCCATATTTGCTCCCCTGTTCTCCAATTACTCTCCCCATGACTACACCGGCAATATATTCAGCCCGCCTGATGGAGACCATCCATTGGGAACCGACTCCATGGGCCAGGATATATGGACCAGGCTGCTTTATGGAGCCAGGACCTCGCTTTTGGTCGCAGGAGCGGTGGCACTGATATCCACTTCATTGAGCCTCCTGGTAGGTGCTTCTGCTGCCCTCGTCGGAGGGCTATATGAGCGGCTTTGCATGAGGATCATCGATGCCTTGATCTCCCTTCCCACCATCATTGTGATGATTCTGGTGGCGGCCTACCTTCGTCCCAGCCTGCCCCTCTTGATACTGCTCATATCCCTCTTCTCCTGGCCAGGCGGAGCCAGGATCATCCGCTCCCAGGTTCTCTCTTTAAAGCAGAGGATGCACATCAATGCCGCCCTGACCTTCGGTGCCGGAAAGGGGCATATAATCTCGAGGCATATCATACCCGACCTCTCTCCCATCATCTGCGCTCTGATGATGCAGGATGCGAGAAGAGCGGTCTTTATGGAGGCAGGGCTGGCTTTCCTGGGAGTCTCCGATCCCACGGTGATAAGCTGGGGCAAGATGATGAACCAGGCCCTGGCCTTTACCTATCTGGATGTCTGGCAGTGGTGGCTGGTCCCAATCGGCCTGGCCCTTTCCGCTACATTGATAGGCATCAGTTTTCTCTCCTTCAGCCTGGAGACGGCTATCGATCCCAGGCTGAGAAGGGATGAGTCCATAGAGGAGTCCATGAGTTTAGCGAGGCGGGCATGACGCTTTCCATCAGAGACTTGAGGGTATCGTTTGGCAAAACGGAGATACTGAGGGGAATAGACCTTGATCTGGAGGTGGGCGAATGCCTGGCACTGGTGGGAGAGTCGGGAGCCGGAAAGACCACCCTGGGGCTCAGCGTAATGGGCTTGTCCCGGGGATCTGCCTCAGGGGAGATCTGCTTTAAGAAAAGGAGTCTCTTCGGGATCTCGGCGGAGGAATTCAGGGAGCTGCGGGGAGCGGAGATGGCCATGGTCTTTCAGAATGTGGAAGATGCCCTGGACCCGGTGCAGAGAATAGCAGACCAGATTGCAGAAGCGATAGCGGTTCACAGAAGCATCAATGCCAGAAATGCGAGCCGCCTGGCGGTGCGACATCTGAGCAACGTGGGCCTGAACAAAGAGAAGGCGAGGATGTATCCCCATCAGCTCAGCGGTGGGGAGAAGCAGAGGGCTCTGATCGCCATGGCCCTGGTCAATGATCCCGATCTTCTTATACTGGATGAGCCGACTGCATCGCTGGACGCCCTTACCAAGGCGGATATCATCGAGTTGCTTAGGTCTGCCATTGTGGGAAGGATGTGCATGGTCATAACCCATGACCTCTCTCTTGCCGCCTCCCTGGCGGAAAGGATGGCAGTTCTCTATGCTGGAAGGATCATGGAGATGGGAAGGACGGAGGAGATATTGAAGGGGGCCCGCCATCCCTATACAAGGGGCCTGATCCGCTCCTATCCGGCCATGAACGCCACCAAAGACCTGCAGGGCATCTTAGGACAGATGGTTCACGGACTGCCTGGCTGCCCGTTTCATCAGCGATGTACCCAGAGAATTGATATCTGCAGCCTAGAGGTTCCCGAGCAGACAGAAAAAGATAGCAGGATCGTTGCCTGCCATAGAGGGGGCATTGTGCCTCTTTTGGAGATAAAAGGCCTCAGCCTGACATTGGACTGCTATCCCGTGCTGTGCGATTTGGATATCTCCCTATGCGAGGGAGAGACGCTGGCCCTGGTGGGAGAGAGCGGCTCGGGAAAGACATCTCTGTCAAAGGCGATCATGGGCCTTTATGAGCCGGATAGAGGAGCCGTGATCATGGAAGGGCGCAGGGTGGAGAAGAGAGACTCCGCCTTTTACAGCCGGGTACAGATGATCTTTCAGAACCCAAGGGAATCGGTCAGCCACCGCATGAACGTTCTAAATGCAGTGATGGAGCCCCTTATGGTGCAAAAGAGGGGCAGCCATGAGCAGAGGCTGCAACGGGCCAAAGAGGTTCTGGCCATGGTCGAGCTGCCGATTGATGATGATTTTCTCCATAAGTACCCCCATCAGCTCTCGGGAGGCGAGGTGCAGAGGGTGGCCATAGCCAGGGCTTTGGCCCTGGGCCCTAAACTACTGATTGCCGATGAGCCCACCTCGGCGCTCGATCCCAGCGTTCAGGCCAAGATCCTGAAGCTGCTCATGAATCTGCAGGATCAAATGGGCCTAGCCATACTCTTCATCACCCACGATATAGCCCTGGCCAGGAAGATCAGCGATAGGATGGCGGTGATGCAGAGTGGCAGGATTGTTGAGGAAGGCGCCACAAATGAGATCCTGAGCCGTCCCTCCCATCCCTACACCAGAAGGCTTGTGGATTGTGCCTTGGGCAGGTATGATGAAGGCAATGGAGATATAATCCTGGACCGCGACGTGGCGGAATTGATAGCAGAGCCTGGAGATCAGTCTGCTATGGAAAAATACTGCTGATCTGAAGAGAGGGTTGAGAGATGTGTCGGCATCGATTATTTTGCCTCAATGCAGAGCTGATGCTCCTCATAGGCTTTCCAATCTCTTTGAACTGGAGGGATTTGCTCCTGCAATAGCTTTATTTCATCTCTTTCCCATAAGCCGTACCGCAAGGAAATATGGCAGGGCGAAATTGGATCTGAGGCTTGAATATGCTTGAAAGGCTAAAAAAATCATTGCTTGAGGCCCCTGTGTTCAAGAGGGGCGAGTACAATTACTTCATACACCCCATCACCGATGGAGTGCCCGAGGTCAGGCCGGAGCTTATCCGGGAGGTCACCGGCCATATTGTGCGCATGGCAGATATGGATGTGGACAAAATTGTGACTGTAGAGGCCATGGGAATTCCCATCGGCACCGGTCTTTCCATAATCTGCGACGTACCGATGGTGATAGTCAGAAAGCGCAAGTACGGCCTGCCCGGCGAGATCGAGGTCAGCCAGGTAACGGGATACTCCAAGTCCCAGCTCTTCTTAAACGGAATCAATAAAGGCGATCGAGTGATTGTGGTGGACGATGTCATCAGCACGGGTGGAACTCTTCTGGCGGTATTGCAGTCACTGAAGATGGCCGGAGCCATTGTGAAGGACATAGTGGTGGTGGTCCGGAGGGGAGACGGGGTGGAAAAGCTAAAAGCACAAGGATACCGGGCCAAGACCATGGTCGATGTCGAGGTAGGAGCGGACCATGTGACCAGAGTCTGTGAGTCTGAGAACAGGGATTAGATCAATTCCTGGAAAAGGATGGATAAACTCATAGATTCTGTCAATCACCAAAAGCGATAGCAGGAAAAAGATCGGGTGGAGAAGAAATGTCGCCTGGATGTGGCGAGAGCAGAGAGCCTCCTCTGGAGAAGGGATGCGCGGTGAAAAGGAGAGCCGAGGCGGGGGCTTCCCCTGGGCTATGCCCATCCCGCCGCTCAGTTGAAGGCAAGGTGGAGGCGGATCTGCTCTCGGAGACGGTCAAATGGCAGGGCAAAGCCCAGGATCTTTATGAGAACATCTCCGGTGAGGAGGAGTTTATGGAGAACATCTCCGCTTATATCCAGGACTGCCAGTACTTCCTGGAGAAGGATGACCTGATCAGGGCTTTTGAGGCCATAATCTGGGCCTGGGCCTGGATGGAGATCGGCCTGCAGAAGGAGATCTTGAGGCATAAAAGGTGAGGATTCCGGTCCCTGCCTGATCCATTGCCGGCACAGTATACTGGTCTGAGGAGCATGGGCCAGAGCCGGAACGCTCCTGGGCTGGGATCAACTGGCGAGAATGACGGCTACCTGTTGCGTTCTGTCTTCGGCCTGGCCTGGCTGCCGGAAAAGCAATATGCTTTTCAACCCTGGCTTTAATGCTCCACTCTCCTACTGGCAATCACTGCTTGCTGCCCAACTTTTTCCTTTTTTTCCGGCCAAAGACGCCTTCTCTCCCTGTCACCCAGGTCCACGCCCAGGATGTAGGCCAGCCCGTGCACCGCCATGCTGTTCAATGCCCAGGAGAGGACAAAGAATACGGGCAGTGTCTCATGATGTGGAGTGTAAGTCCAGAATCCAGCCCGCCAGCCCAAGAGCTCCATGTATCCGCCCAATGCCACGCTCACTGCTATAATCGACGCATTCCACTCTATGGGATGCTTCCAGAAATAAATCAGGCCCAGGGCGGCCATAACCGCATACATTCCCCAGACATGGATCTTGTCTGCAACCAGATATCCCTCCCAGAAGGCGAAAAGAATGAAAAAGGATACTGCCACCAGGAATGGCAGCATCCTCCAGCTCTTCATCTCCTGGAATATTTCCAGCCTCTTCAGCCATGCAGCCAGAAAGTCGGATAGCTGCAATATGACCACCATCATCACAATCCAGCCGGATATGGTAAAGATAGTCACATCATTGCTTCCGCTTTTTTGGAGATATTCAAGAAGTCCTGCCTTTATGTTGGTGCTCTCCACCACATAGCAGACCAGGGAAGATATTGCCAGAAGCACTATGGTGTGAATGGTCTTCATCCTGGCCGATGCCAGTGCGGCTACTGCTATGGCCAGGAGAAAGCTTAGCTCGAAGAGGAGGCTGGACTTGTAGATATAGCCATCCTGATAGTAACCTATAGCGCAGCCAAGGGCTACCAGGCCTATCAAGCATATATTTACCACTCTTCTGGTGATATCTCCCGTTGTGCTCTTAATGCCCTTTAAATTGGCATCGAAGAAATCATGCAGAAGCTTGAGAATTGTCGGCACCAGATAATTTAGCACCGGCAGGCGGGCGGTATCATAGAGAAGGAAATCCGCCCCTAAATTAAAGAGGGTGGCCCAGCCGGGAAACATCAATATCAGCTCCACAGCCCACTCATAAAAGTCCTTTATTTTGGAATCCGGGCGCTCCCAATTGCCATCTTTTTCACCGGATTCTACATGAGAGAGGATCTTCTTAGTAGGGTCCGGAGAAGCAGAACCCAGGCCCGTCTCCTGACCCATCTTGATATGGACAATCTCCATGGGATCATAGCCCATCAGCCTGCAGGCCAAGGAGTCGGCCATGACCACATCATTGGAGGCGATTATGGTCTGGAAGTTGACCGGAGTTGCAGATAATGGTCCTACTGCCTCACCGCCCACGCTTCCGTCGATTATGACCAGATTGGGCGTGAAGGCGGAATTGACCGCCAGTATGGTTTCCTCAATTCCCATCTTATGGAACTTGGCCTTATCTATGTCCGGAAATGTGCCGTACATATTCTTCATGGCCAGGGTGACTCCAGTGAGAAGATGGGTCTTCATGGCAGGGACGGAAACGATTACATCGGCATCAATAAGCTCCTTGGATACCTTCTCTATGCCCAGGGCGCTCTCTCTTCCGAAATCGAAGTTCACTATCTCCGTCTCGGAGAGATTTGCCAGCCTGACTCCCTTCTTCTCCGCCCAGTCCACATATCCAGAATCCTTAGCTGCCGACCAGAACTTGACCCAGATCATATCGGCATCGGCAAAAGTTGGCTCGCCGCCTGCGGATAGAATCAGATCGGCCAGAGCATCAGCCACCTCGATGCTGGTGAATGTCCCCTTCTTATCCGGCACTCCCCCGCAGATATTGACCTTCACCAGAACCTTATCGTTCTTCTTGACGAAACGGCCGATGCCCCCCAGCTCTTCAATCGCCTCAAAGACGCACTGCCTCGTATCCTGTCCTCTTCTTACCGAATAGGATGATCCTTTAGCTGAATCAGAGGCTTTCTCTTCCTCCCCCAGACTGTATGCACCTGAATCGGCTTCAAGCGGCTCGGATTGGCTTCCCCTATCAATCTGTCCTGTGCTCTCTGGCCCGGCGCCTTTCCTGCTCTTGACCTCGGAATAGGAAAAGACCTCCTTGGAGACCCGGCTCCTCTTTTTCAGAAGCATTGGTATGGAGTAGCCGGCTAAAATCCAGATGGGGTAGAGCAGAAAGAGAAATAGAACTATGATTTTGGGGACCTCGGACTTCTCGATTCCGGTGATATCGCTGTGGAACATAAATCTTGAACCGCTCAATTCCGAGAAGAATGGAAATGCGCAGTCGATGATATCCGCATATAAGAGAAAGCTGAAGACTATGAATACCAGGGCTACAGCCAATCCCACGACAATCTTGGCATGTCTGCTCCATTTAAGCCTCTGGCCTAAAAAATAGATGGCAAGGCCGCAGAGAAGCAGCAGCGGAGGATCTATGACAAAGCTCATTATAGGCACCTCTCTTTTGGATCTCCCTAAATAATATCGATCATTTGACACGTTTCAGGATATAAGGCAGCATCAGTCCCTCTTTGCCTCTGGTGACAAATCCCCTTGATCCGAGAATAGCCTGAAAGAGGGGATTGTCCGGCTCCTCCAGAATTCCCAGCATAAGGCCCTTGCCTGCGGATCGAATGAGGCCGCTTTCAATTTTCTCCGGCAGGTGCAGGGCATGGGCCTGCTTTTCGCTCAGGGATCTAATCTGGCTGGCATCAGGTAGATTGCCAATCTGGATGATTCTGGCGGACAGGTGACTCTCCTGCCCGAAAAATTCCAGGCGCAATATGGGAGGAGTATGGGCCGCATTGGAAACCAGCTTCAAATCCCAGACACCAAGGGCATCCTCAGCTGCTACCTCTTTTGATTTGAATTGAAAGATGAACCGACAGTCTGCCTGGGTCATGAAATCCGTGGAATACCTTCGGGAGAGGACGAAATGAAATACTGGAATTCCCCGGCCAGGACTTCGCAAAGAGACAAACGCCTCTCCCAGCACAGTATCCCTATCTATAATCTTGAGAAGATCATCGAAATTGTTGAAGGGAAAGTCGCTGTATTTAATGTATATCACCTTTCCCCTTTCCGGGAGATCCATATCTTTCGCCTGGTTGGCAGCATGGATGCTGGTGTTGAAGGGATGAGTCTCTCCTTTTACCTTCTGGCCCCTGACCTGGCCCTTATCATCTTTATCCGGCCAGAATCTCTTGTAAAAGCCAAAACCGTACATTAGAATGATATTCGTAAAATCATAATCGGCAGGATAAAAGCCCTTCCAGTACCTGTCGTTCCAGATGGTCATGCTGG
>JAGOLL010000059.1 GCA_017994055.1 Methanothrix sp. | reverse complement strand
TCTATCTCTCTTCCGCCCATCCCCAGATGCGGGAGCGACGGATCTATGCCAAGATCGGATACGATCCTGCCACCCAAAGGATATTCAGGCTTGGCGGCGGCAGCCGCATGATCTATTACACCAGCTCGGGAATGATCCCGGACCAGTTCACCTGCGATGTCTTCACCAGAGAGGGAAGCCCCGTGGGACGGCTGGACGAGAGCTATCTGGAGAGGCTGGAGCGGGGGGATGTATTCTCCGTGGGGGGAAGGAGCTATGCCTTCTGCTACCGGCGGGGAGGAAAGATCTACGTCGATCCGGCGGAAGGCAGGCCCAGCATTCCGGTCTGGTCCTCAGAGAGGCTGCCGCTCTCCTCTGATCTGGCCCGGGCGATTCTCTCCTTTCAGGGCGATCTGCTGTGGATGATGAAAAGTGAGTGTGCCGGCAGCAGGATGAAGGGAGCCGCAGTCGGAGAAGGCGAGGGAAGAAAGGAATTTTCAGAGGAGCAGGAAGAAGATGGCGGAGCGGCGGTGAGAAGATGGCTCGAGCAGCAGTATCACATAGACCGCAATTGTTCGGGAATGATCTACAGGACCTTCCTCCAGCAGATTGCTCTTCTGGGAGAGGAGGGCGTGCCTACGCCCTGGCGGTTGGTGGTGCAGGAGTGCCAGGACCGGAAAGCCGAGCGCAGAATCTTTTATGTGCTGTCCGGATACGGTCTGCGCTGCAATGAGGCCCTGGCCCGGATGGCGGCCTATCTCCTCTCCCGGCAGAAGATGGGGCGGGCCTACATAGCCTTCTCCGACGCTGGCTTCCTTCTATCCCTGCCCGCCTCCAGCCGGGCCAGCATCCGGGCGCTGCTCCATTCCATGACAGAGGAGAACTGCCAGGCCCTGCTCCGCCGGGCCCTGCAGGGGACCAGCTTGCTGCAGAGCGCCTTTCGCATCAATGCCGCTCGATCCTATCTGATACTGCGAAGCTACAAGGGCAGGCATAAATCCGCCCGGCACCAGCAGCTGGATGCGGATATGCTCATGGGCCTGGCGGAGAGTATAGAGGGCTTCCCTGTTCTGGAAGAGAGCTATCGTGAGGTCATAGAGGACCGCCTGGAGATGGATAACGTCAAGGAGGTCCTGCGTGGCCTCACCTCGGGAGAGGTGGAGGTGATGGTGAAAAAGGAGGATGTCCCCTGTCCCCTGGCCTTCGGGCTGGCGGCTCTAGGGGCGGCGGGCGGGCAGAGGCGGGAGAGGATGAAAGAGATGCAAGAGGCGTTAATGGAGAAGATCGGTAAAACGCCTGACACGCTTAAATAGGGACGGGACCATAATCATTAGATAGATATTATGGCCGAAGCAGCAGCGAAATCGGACTTTCAGGAACTCATCGAATCTGTTGAAGCTCTGCCCATCGATGACCGGGAGATCCTCATGGATATCATCAACAGGCGCATCATTGAGCAAAAGCGGGAGGAGCTTGTCGCAGATATGGAGGAGTCCCTGCAGGCTTACAGGAAGGGAGAGGTCCGGATTGGGACTGTGGACGATCTCTTGAGGGATCTGGATGAGGATTTGAGAGCTTGATGAAGCTGATATATGCTAAAGCATTCCGTCGGGCACTTAAGAGGCATATTCAGCAAAGGCCGGATCTGCGAGAGAGAATTGAGAACGTCCTGCGACTTCTCTCGGAGAATCCTTTTGATCCATCCCTTCATTCTCACAAGCTAAAGGGAAAGCTGGCACCATTATGGGCCTGCACCGTAGATTACGACAGCAGAATTCTCTTTATGTTCCTGCCCGATCCGGAGAAGGGAGAAGAGGCAATTTTGCTGGTCTCCATGGGAAGTCACAAAGAGGTCCATTAGCTTCAGCCTAGATTCCCGCCGCAGGGCTGGCACTCCCGCCGCCCCCAGGGCCAGATGCTGCTCTGATTGAAGCTGCCCTCGGCGGGGCAGGTGAGGCAGTCGGAATCAGGGTCTTCTAAAAATCTCGTCCACTCTTTTCGGGTCATGTTTTCTGCTACTCGGCGGCAGCCCTCTTCCATAACCTTCCTCATATCCAGCGTCCAGATTCGGGCGGTATTGTCATCGCTGACCGTGGCCAGCTTCTGGCCGTCCGGGCTGAATACAGCCGCGTTCACCCCATCATCATGCTCCAGCCTCTGCAGCTCTTTGCCGGTCTGAGCGTCCCAGATTCGGGCGGTTCTGTCATCGCTGACCGTGGCCAGCTTTTGGCAGTCCGGACTGAAGGCAGTAGTAACGTACACATTCCAATCATGCTCCAGCCTCTGTAGCTTTTGGCCTGTCTGGACATCCCAGATCCGGGCGGTATTGTCATCGCTGACCGTGGCTAGCTTCCGGCCGTCCGGGCTGAATACAGCCGCGTTCACCCCATCATCATGCTCCAGCCTCAGCAGCTCTTTGCCGGTCTGAGCGTCCCAGATTCGGGCGGTATTGTCATCGCTGACCGTGGCCAGCTTCTGGCCGTCCGGGCTGAATACAGCCGCGTTCACCCCATCATCATGCTCCAGCCTCTGCAGCTCTTTGCCGGTCTGAGCGTCCCAGATTCGGGTTGTATTGTCATCGCAGGCCGTAGCCAGCTTCTCGCCGTCCGGGCTGAATACAGCCGTGCGCACCCGAGAATCATGCTCCAGCCTCTGCAGCTCTTTGCCGGTCTGAGCGTCCCAGATTCGGGTTGTATTGTCATCGCAGGCCGTGGCCAGCTTCTCGCCGTCCGGGCTGAATACAGCCGTGCGCACCCGAGAATCATGCTCCAGCCTCAGCAGCTCTTTGCCGGTCTGAGCGTCCCAGATTCGGGCTGTATTGTCATCGCAGGCCGTGGCCAGCTTCTGGCCGTCCGGGCTGAAGGCAGCCGCGTTCACCCCATCATCATGCTCCAGCCTCAGCAGCTCTTTGCCGGTCTGGACATCCCAGATTCGGGCGGTGTAGTAACCGCTGGCCATGGCCAGCTTCCGGCTGTCCGGGCTGAATACAGCCGCGCCCACCCAATAATCATGCTCCAGTTTCTGTAGCTCTTTGCCGGTCTGAGCGTCCCAGATTCGGGCGGTGTTGTCAATGCAGGCCGTGGCCAGCTTCTGGCCGTCCGGGCTGAAGGCAGCCGCGTTCACCCCATCATCATGCTCCAGCCTCAGCTGCTCTTTGCCGGTCTGAGCGTCCCAGATTCGGGCGGTATTGTCAGCGCTGACCGTGGCCAGCTTCTGGCCGTCCGGGCTGAATACAGCCGCGTACACCGAACCATCGAGGTCTAGCCTTAGCAGCTCCCGGCCGGTCATGGCGTCCCAGATTCGGGCGGTGAAGTCACCGCTGGCCGTGGCCAGCTTCCGGCTGTCCGGGCTGAATACAGCCGCGCGCACCCAATAATCATGCTCCAGTTTCTGTAGCTCTTTGCCGGTCTGAGCGTTCCAAATTCGTGCGGTGTTGTCAATGCAGGCCGTGGCCAGCTTCCGGCCGTCTGGGCTGAAGGCAGCCGCGATCACCGAATCATCATGCTCCAGCCTCAGCAGCTCTTTGCCGGTCTGAGCGTCCCAGATTCGGGCGGTGGGAGCATTGCAGGCCGTGACTAGCTTCTGGCCGTCCGGGCTGAATGCAGCCGCGTACACCGGACCATCAAGGTCTAGCCTTAGCAGCTCCCGGCCGGTCTGGGCATCCCAGATTCGGGCGGTATAGTCATCGCAGGCCGTGGCCAGCTTCTCGCCGTCTGGGCTGAAGGCAGCCGCGTTCACACCATCATCATGCTCCAGCCTCTGCAGCTCCTGGCCGGTCTGGGCGTTCCAGATTCTGGCGGTTTTGTCATCGCAGGCCGTAGCCAGCTTCTGGCCGTCCGGGCTGAAGACAGCCGAGCCTACCGATCCGTTATGCTGCAATTTTGCCATGCATCGAGGCAGCAAATCAATGCTGCGTCGAAGGGCTATATTTCCCTCAAGGGTCTCTTTATGTCTGAGCGATTCCACTGCCAGTAAAACACTCTCAGTCAAAGACCCCGTTACGCCCCTTATCTGCTCCGATTGTGATGCCAGGCTCCTGGCTAGAGCCTCCTCCTTTCGGTCGTTCGCCTCCAGCATCTTGTCGTAGGCCAGACCGGCCAAAGCCAGGGAGAAGATGGAGAAGACCACAACCCCCTGAATAATCCGCTTTCTCGTCCTATCCTTCTCCGCTCTCGCCCTCTCCTCCTTCTCACGCTCCCGCTGCCTTAAATCCAGGCTGACCTGCAGGAACTCCCGCTCCGCTTCGCCTAGATCCCTCCCTCGCTCACTCTGCCAGCGCTCCGCCTCCTCCAGCCTGCGCCCTCGGAGTAGTCGCCCCTCGTCTCTCCGAGAGGGCTCCCCGGTCTCCCGCCACTCCCGGGCATCCTTCTCCAGCTCTCTCTGCCAGGAGAGAAAAGCCCGGTCTTTCTTCAGCCAGCGCTGCAGTCTGGCCCACTCCCGGATCAGGGAGTCGTGGATGATCTGGACGCTCTCTTCGTCCTTTTCCCGCGAGGTGGTCACCAGCCGGGCGTCGGCCAGCCGCTGCACCACTTTTTGCACTGCCTCTATCTCTTTCTCATCCTTTCCGTCATGCACCAGCTCCGCCAGCCTTCTCTGCCTGCGGCTGTCGGGATGGGTTCCATCTCCCAGGTTGACCAGATCGGTAAAAGCCCGCCTTGCCACCGGCCCCAGGCCCTCCCGCTCCAGAGAATGGCAGACCTGATCCGCCCATGCCGTTAAGGAGCCGGTGACCTTGCCTGCAGCCTGGTAATCCTGGTGGGTGAGGACTCCCTGCTCCCGCCTCTCCCATAATTGCGTCAGCGCAAACTCCAGCAAAGGCAGAACTGTGCTCCGGCCAGCTTTGATGCCGCCCTCGCTGGAGCTATCCAGGACATCATTGGTGATCACATCGGCCAGCCCTTCCTCCAGCCGCAGGCCCACACGGCGGGCGGGCTCGCTGATGATCTCCTGCAGCTCCTCCTTCCCCAGTTCTGAGCCCACCTGGAAGAAGCCGTGCTGAGTCCAGGCCAGAACTTCAGGCGGCGCATCAGCGGCAAAGCGGCTATAGAAGTCGTCCCTCATCACCACCATGACCGTCAGCTCGATATCCGAATCCAGGAGGGCTTTCAGCCCCACCCAGAGCCGCTGGCGCAGGTCGGATGGGCAGGTGACCAAAAACTCCTCGAACTGATCCAAAATCAGGAGCAGCTTCTCCTGTCCGGGATTCCTCTCCATCCAGCCCCGCACCGCCTGAGCCAGATCTGCATAGGCTCCTCGCAGGCCCGCACGCTCAAGGCTCTCGAAGGGCCGATCCGCCGGTCGGGCCACAATTATGCCCCAGCGATCGCTTCCCGGCACGGAGCCCTTCCTCAGGCGCGGGATGAGGCCGGCCTGGACCAGCGAGGACTTGCCGCTTCCCGATGGCCCCATGACTAAAAGGAAACGCGGCCTGGCCCGCAGCGCTTCCTCCAGCCCCTCCATCAGCTTTTTCCTACCGAAGAAGAATTCGGCATCCTTTTCGCTGAAGGGGGCCAGGCCCATGTAGGGCCGCACGTCCGAGGCGGCGATGGCGGGGTAGATGGAGAAGAGGGTCTCAGCGGGGGTGACAAAGGCAGTCTCGGAGAGCCTGCCGAATTTATCCGGGGCAGCTATGGATGTGACCATGCCAACCACCCGGCGGGCCTGCTCGTCGAAGACGGGGCCGCCGGAGAAGCCTGGGGTGATCTCGGAGCTTTTAACCTGCCAGACCTTCATCCCCAGGATGCTGGTCTGCTCTATCAGCTGCCCTTCCCCGTAAAGCCCCTCCTCCGGGCTCTGATCGGGAAAGCCGAAGCTCTGGAATTGGTGGCCCGCTGCTCCACCCGAGCTGCCCAGAGGCAGGGGCTCCACATCCTCAGGCAGCGGCCCCTCCAGCTGAAGAAATGCCACATCCTCGGCGTCAGCCGCCCGCCAGGCCTGGGGCAGCAGCCTGGCCGCCGCTTTTTGCCCATTGGCCCGGAAGACGATCTCCACCCTCTCCGGCCTGGGGTAGCCCCGCACCTGCAGCTTCTCCGCCTGAACTACATGGGAGCAGGCGACTATGATGCCCTTTTCGGAGAGGATAAAGCCGGTACCGGAGGTGGTCTCGCCATCAGCCGACAAAATTCTGACTATCCCTCTCTTCAGGTCCAGGGGCATCTTTTCATCATCCATCCGGCCTAATCAACCGATCGAGATGACTCACAGCGAATTGTTTACTGTCCTTTATCTCTCATCCACTTTAAATTGATCTTGAAGTTGGCATCCCCAGCCACTTTGGTGATTATGAAACCGCTTTCCGCCTTCAGCGTCAATCCGAACTCCACCGCTGCCTCGTCCGGAGGAAGGCTGATGTTGATGAGCTTGGAGACGATGCTGCTGGCAATGGGGCTGAGGCTGTTTATGGCCGCCTCAAAAGACTGGGCAGCTTCCTCGGGAAGGCCTCGACCAGCCTTTACCAGCCCGCCCCTCTCGGCATCGGTTATCTCTGTCTCCACGAATACAAATCCACCCGATTCCAGCGGGAATTTAACCAGGTCTTTCATGATACTCAGATTGCCGCCTCTGCAATTTATAATCTTTCCAGAAGTGGTGAATCTTGGCGTATTTCACTGGGAGATAATTAAAGGCAATTCAGAGAAAGGCGGCGGCAAAAAAGCCATGTTGCTCTAATATTGCTCTAGAGCGACCGGCAGATATTGATCGAAATCATCAACAGGCCTATCATTGAGGAGAGGAGGGATGGTCTGGTTGAGGAGATGAAAGTGTCTCTGGAGGCCTACAGGAAAGGAGAGTCCAGGCAGATCTGTAGACAGGTCTCTTGAGTGATCTGGATGGGGATCTCAGAGAATAGCGGTCCCGTATATCCCAGGACTCCGTACAGGACTGCACAAGACTAAAGGACGGGAAAAGCTCTATTAACCATCAGCAGGGATAAGGCCTTTCGGAGCCCAAACCTTGTTTGAACTGCTTCTGCTGCCTATAACCCTGGTTTTGCTGCTGCTGATACTTCTAGCGCCCCTCATATTCGTATATCTCTTTCTCCGCCTCTCTGGGGCAGCCTTCCAGATGGTAGGGTTCTCTCACTGGCATGCCACTCTGGCCGTCTTCGGCTCTATACTGGGAAGCATGGTGGACATTCCACTAACAAAAACCATCTCCACCTATCCGGATTGGTATGCAGCCATAATGGGCTTCTTTAATTCCGATGCTCCAGCCGATTTCCATCCGCTGATCCTGGCTGTAAACCTGGGCGGCTGCATCATTCCCATGCTAATCTCTGCCCACCTCATCTTCCGCCACCAGGTCAGCATGAACAAGGCACTGCTGGGCGTGGGCAGCGTGGCCATAATCACCTATGAGGCAGCAGCAGCCATTCCCGGAGAGGGCATAGTCCTTCCAGTCTGGCTCTCACCCCTTCTCGCCGCCCTGGCAGGCCTCCTGCTGGCCAGGGGCTTTCGACGCGCTCCGCCAATCGCCTATATCAGCGGGACACTGGGGACCCTAGTGGGCGCAGATTTGCTTAGCCTGCTCACGCCGGGAATTCTGCCGGCGCTCTCTCCCCTGGAGCTGCACCACGCCAGGCCGCTGGTTCTTTCCATAGGTGGAGCCGGCATCTTCGACGGCATATTTCTGACCGGTGTGATAGCCGTGCTCCTGGCTGCGGGGATCGTCTGCCTCTTTCGGGGAAGCTGCAAAGGAGTGCGCTGATGTTTTAGGGGATGCTCTTTCATGTTTTGCCGCAGGCGCAAGAGAAGGATGGGAAAATGATTATTGGCGGAAAATATTATACTAATTATTTATAATACTTTGGTTTTGAATAAGAACTTAACGGGACGATATCCAAATAAGCCGGCCTTAAGATGTTTTGGGAGAGCATGAGCGGCAAAAAAGTTTAAATACTATTACGAATACTAACTTATTATTAATATCAGGTTGAAAAGCTACCTGATGACGGCTCAGCAGTCCATCCCCTTATGGAAATCCCTTCCCGGCTGGGCCGTTTGCTCCCTTTCGCTTTTTCGGGCAGGATCGCTGCTATAGTCTCTTATGCCAAGCGACTTCTGAGTGGCACATAAGAATGCCGCCATCTATTCCCATCTCCTCCCCGGGGCGTCATACCAGCCAGTAATCGAAGGGGCCATCCCACTTATTGATCTCCCGGACGAGTACGCTATAACTGAATGCGGCGGCGCGCTCCGGGTCGTCGGCATGTATTTCAAGTGAACTACTCTGGGCATGTCTTTTAATTGGGGCTGTGGGAGGATATGAGTTTCTATATAAGCAAGAACTTCATCGAGAAATTCCATCAATACAGTGCCTATAAGCTCTGTTAGATGGCCAAGCAAGACCATAAAACTGTCATATTCTCGACCATGGAAATTGTTAAAGGCAAGAATGGATGCGGTATACCAAAAGGGCTATATTTTTATGATGAAAATAATGAAATCCATGAGAAGGCTTTTTGCTCCTATTTTATTATTGTTCTTTGCAGCACTATTTATGCCCGTATTGGGGCAGACAGATGCTCCCACAACTTCAGAGATTCTCCCTTGTGGGCCGCCCCACCAGGTGCCTCGTGAAGCATATAGCCTGCTGGAGGAAGGGGAAGCTCTTGCCGGACAGGAGAAATGGAATGAAGCCATACAGGCTTATGATAAAGCTATCCAGATCGATCCGCAATTTGATCTGGCCTGGAAGGCAAAAGCCGATCTTCTCCAGATGCTTGGCCGCGAAATAGAGGCTAATGAGGCCTACGACAAAATAGAGGAGATAAAAGATGCTCATACCACCTCCATTCTTGATCATAGCATGGCCGCCAGTATTGATGAGATCACCAGAAATGTGACCTCGAGAACCAATGAATTCTCTGCCGATGACAGCAGAGCCTATTCCTGGCTGAGCCTGAAAAATGTTCAAGCCGGTCCGCTTTGCGGCGTGGTTTTGTGGAATTGGTATTCTCCGGCTGGCGATCTGCTGCATACTGATTCGGTCAATATCCCCCCTATAAACGGAGACTATTGGAGTACGTATAACGTCTGGTCCACTCTCGATATAGCGGGATATCCTGCCGCGAATCTATCCGGCGACTGGCATGCGGATGTTTTCTTGAATGGCCAGAAGATCCTCACAGAATACTTCAGGATATCTGGAGGTCAGCCGCCAATAGCGCCAGAAGGTCCGGAAGATCAGCAACTATACCGTCCAGGCCAATCCGAAGAGACCGCTTACCAGGAGACATATAATCAGCTACACGATCAAGGCAAAAAAGACGAGGCCATAAACAAGGGCGACAGGCTTCTCTCAGAAGGCAGATATGACGAGGCCATCTATTTCTATGACCAGGCCATCAATCAAGATCCTAACAATTGGAATAATTGGAAGGTATTTAACAGCAAAGGCGATGCCCTCTCTGATCAGGGAAAGTACGAAGAGGCCATCCAGGCTTACAACAAAGCCATTGAGCTGACTCCGGAAAATCCGATTGCCTATGGTCGCAAAGGAGCGGCCCTAAAGGCACTGGGCCAAATTAATGAGTCGAATATAGCCTATGCCACGGCAAGAGAGCTGGGGGACTATTCGGCATGGATCCCTGAGACTGATGCCGCCGCCATCAATCTAACCGACCTGTTTCATATCGAAGTCCTTGATCATAGCATGGCCAGCAGCGTTGACCAGTCTACCAACAATGCGATCACGAAAACTGGCTCGTTTTCCAGTGCGGATGGCAGAGTCTACTCCTGGCTGAGCCTGGGACACATTCTGGGGGCAGAAGTCGAATGGCATTGGTATTCTCCAGACGGCAATCCATACAAAACAGGGCGAGTCGAAATTCCGCGAAATCAAAGCGGCGGCTTTTGGCCCGTTTATAATGTATGGTACTATCTGGATATTGCCAGCATACCTGCTGAAGATTACATGGCAGGCGACTGGCATGTGGATATCTACATCAATGGCCAGAAGCGCTTGACCGAGCAATTTAGCCTGAAATTCGATTCTGGAACCTCGAAAACCTCTGGCTACACATCTGGCGCGAGCAGAATGCAAGGTACATTCACTGTTCTTGATCATGCCATAGCGACAGAAATTGACGATGCTACCGATAAGCCGGTCACTACAGCCAGAACCAACGAAATCAAAGACGCTCTAGGAGCCTACTCCTGGCTACAGTTAGGAAATATCGGAACTGCCAGAATCAGGTGGGATTGGCATGGTGGCAGCAATCTGCATGGTGGTAGTGTTTATGAAATAACGCACACCTATGATATCCCCCCCAATCCCAAAGGTGGCTATTACGACTCTATGAACGTCTGGGACTATATAGATATTTCCAGCATGCGAACAAGTTTTGAAATCGGCGAAAGCAATGAAGAGATATTTCGAGAAAGCGATGAGGAGCAAGGATATTCATCATCCTATTCCAATCCCATTGTAGATCCACGCGGCGACTGGACGGTAGATGTCTATTTGAATGACCAGTGGCTTTTCCAGGAGGAATTTACAGTAGTATCGGGATGATGTGGCTATCTGATTGAGCCCTTGTTTCTGCAGGATAAGCCCGAGAGATGCTCATATGCCGAAACAGGGCTCGAAAAATCTTCCTCATTCGACCATAAAAAAGCCATGATCGCTCTGCACTCAGATCACCCTTTTCATCATATACACATCGGCATGGGATCGGGCCCGAGGACGCCGAAGATATTGCCCTCCGTGTCCTTGTAGTAAGCCAGCCACCCCACTTCCGGACCTCCCAGCCGAATACGCTATGGTAGAAAGCGGCGTCACGGTCCACGCCGTCTGAAGATATAGATTTCTATCGAGCTTATAAATGGAGATAAGCCCCTGCGGGCAGTGGCAGAAGGATTGAAATGGAGGGCAAGGTTGCTAAGGGATCTATGTTCATGAGTCCAGCTTTTTTGTCTTAGCTGAATTCTCTTCAAGGAATTGATCGATCGATTCTATAAATTCGCCAAAATCCTGTAAATTCTCCGTTAGAATCTTGTAGGCCAAGAGGTCATCGATCCTTCCGTATCTATGGACGATTATATTTCTGAATCCCTTCATCCTTCGGACCTTATCAACCATGCTTTGGGTCAGAATCCCATTGCGGCCAAGATTTTCGATAAAATCCTCCTCGGCTTCCGGGATGCTGAGGCGCAGGTCGGAGTTGATAATTGAGAGGATATCGATGATGCTTTCTATGGAAAACTCCATTCTCTTGTAGATTCCATCCTTGACTAAGCCGAGCTCTGAGAACTCTTGGAAGCTAGGGGGGAGATTGGCCTCTACAAGGCTCACGCTCTCTTCGATATCAGCTATTTTTGACCTTATTAGCTCAATCCTGAGGTCTCTCTTTTTGGTCATTTCTTGCCTCTGATTTACGCTAGGGGTTCTATTCCCAGGTAATCATAGTACCTCGGCTTAAAGGATTCGAACTCTTTTATCGTCTCATAGGCCTTATCGTAGAGAAATGGCGTGCCGTCATCATAGAGGACCCGGCCCTTCAGCACTTCCTTGCGCAGGGGAAGGGGGAGCTGCTGGAAGATCTTGATATCGTAGTCGTCGTCAAAGAGGTCGGATAAGACTTTCAGTCGGAACTCGGAGGCATCGTGGCCGTCATAGTACACGCAGATATCGATATCTGAATCCTCTTTCATGCCGCCCTGCACCGCTGAGCCGTAGAGGATGATGAATCTGATCTTTTCGCCGCCGAGGGACCTGATCCGGCTGACGGCGCGCTCGATTTTATCAGATAGGTTCTCCATATTTTCCCTGCACACTGAACCTCATTTTCCTTCACATTGGCGTCGGCTCGAGGACGCCGAAGATATTGCCCTCCGTGTCCTTGCAGTAAGCCAGCCACCCCACGCCCGGTATCTCCGCTTTGGGCTGGACGATCTGCCCCTGGTTGTCGGCCACAGCCTTGAGCGCCTGGTCGATGGACTTGACCCCGACGGTGCAGACATAAGCCTGGATGCAGTCGCAGGGCCCTGATCCCTGGCGTCTCAGAATGCCGCCGTCTATTCCCATCTCCTCCCCGGGGCCGGTCCGGACAAGCCAGTAATCGAAGGGGCCATCCCACTTCCGGATCTCCCAGCCGAATACGCTCCGGTAGAATGCGGCGGCGCGCTCCGGGTCGTCGGCATGGATTTCAAAATGAACTACTCTGGGCATGTCACTATAATTGGGGCTGGCGGAGGATATAGGTTTCTGTCGGGGGCAAGAGGGGATGTGCAAGAGCGGGCAGGGGCGGATAGGATGAGAAGTGGCTGGCGTTGTTGACCGGATTGCGAGATCTCGGCAAAGTTTTAATCTTTTGGGAGAATCTCATCTCGGTGAGCCCCAGTTGTTGAGCCAGGCCGAGATTCATGAAATGGCCTCAAGTAAATGGGTTGAAGATCGGATACGTGCAGCAAATGCTTTGGGCCCAACTTTTGTCCATCTGATTGATAAGGCTTCAGGCTGGGAGGATCTGCATAGACTCACTTTGGACAATGATTACATCGTGCGTCTACGTGTAGCCAATGCTTTAGGCTTAGCTTTTTCTCATTTACCAGACAAGACCATAGGCTGGCAGGACTTGCATAACCTCGTTTTCGATGATGATTACGTCGTGCGACGAGGTGCAGCTCATGCCTTGGGCTTAGCTTTTGCCAATTTGCCAGACAGGATCGATGGTTGGAAGGATCTTATCAGTCTTGTTTCGGACAAGATTAGCGATGTACGGCTGAGCGCAGAGCAGAATCTGCGCTCAGCCTTTGCTATTCTTCCTGACAAGATGAAAGGATGGCAAGACCTTTACAAGCTAGCTCAAAATCAGGAAAGAGACGTACGATTAATTGCAGCCAATTGCCTTTATTCAATCTTTGCACTTCTTCCCGACAAAGAGCAGGGCTGGCAGGATCTGCAAAGACTGGCTCAAGATCAAGATCGTGACATTCGAAGGGTCGCCGCAAGGGCTCTTGGCTCATCCTTTGCTATTCTTCCCGACAAAGAGCAAGGCTGGCAGGACCTCAGCAGGCTATCCCAAGATCAAGAGAGAGACGTGCGATTAGTTGCTGCCACTTCGCTCTGTTCATCCTTCGCTCTTCTTTCCAATAAAGAACTGGGCTGGCAGGATCTGCATAGGCTGGTTCAAAATCAAGATCGTGAAATCCGAGAGGTCGCCGCAAGAGCTCTTGGCTCATCCTTTGCTATTCTTCCCGACAAAGAGCAAGGCTGGCAGGATCTTTACAAGCTGGCTCAAGATCGGGATAGCAACTTACGATGGGTCGCGAAAAGTACCCTCATTTCGTCTTTTGCTCTTCTTCCGGACAAAAAAATGGGCTGGCAAGACATTAGCAGCCTAGCTCATAACCAGAAAAGAGAAGTGCGATTAGTTGCAGCCAATGTCCTCGGCTCAATCTTTCCTCTTCTTCTCGACAAGGATCTGGGCTGGCAGGATCTGGATAGACTGGTTCATGACGATTATAGCGATGTGCGAAGGGGCGCAGCCGGTGCCCTTGGCTTATCCTTTGCCCATCTGCCGGACAGGGAGCAGGGCTGGAAGGTTCTGATCAGGCTGGCTCGAGACAAGGATAGCGAAGTGCGAGGGAGTGCAGCCGGTGCCCTTGGCTTATCCTTTGCCCATCTGCCAGACAGGGAGCAGGGCTGGAAGGTTCTGATCAGGCTGGCTCGAGACAAGGATAGCGAAGTGCGAGGGAGTGCAGCCGGTGCCCTTGGCTTATCCTTTGCCCATCTGCCAGACAGGGAGCAGGGCTGGAAGGTTCTGATCAGGCTGGCTCGAGACAAGGATAGCGAAGTGCGAGGGAGCGCAGCCGGTGCCTTTGGCTCGTCTTTTGCTCTTCTGCCGGACAAGGAAGCGGGCTGGAAAGTTCTGATCGGGCTGGCTCAAGACCAGGTAAGCGGCGTGAGAATGAATGCATATCACTCACTGGGAAGGGCGTCAATTTACAGAGCCTCTGAAGCCAGCGAAAAGAATGTCATTAGAGCGGAGCTTGAGGCAGCAGTAGAATACTTTGAAAGATCATCCAAAGAAAAGTCCTATTTCAATCCGGCAAGATTCTGCCTTCCATTCTATCGATCATATCTCGCTCTCACTTTCCAGGGAGCCTCAGAATCAGAGGTGCAGCGATATCTTGCGGAGGCTAAAGAGGCTGTTGGCAGCTCTGAGAATAGAAGGGAGCTATTCGGGGCCGTGGAGAATCTGGCCAAAGCGTTAGAGGAGACCCAAGATCTCAAGAAAAAATCCAAAGAACAGATTCAAGGCGATCTCAAAGCCTATCGATGGTATTGCGACCGCGCCGCTGAGCATATGGCCGCTGCTGAGGAAAAGACTCCTGGTGCAGTCAGGTTATTGAGGAAGTGCAATCCGATTATTGAGGAGAGGATAGAGACCATCATTGCCGGGATTCAGAAGACTGCCAGGGAAATCTGCCAGGTCACCCGTGATTCAGGCACGAAATACGAGGCCCCAGGCGCCCGGATAAATCAAGAGGCAAAAAGCCTATCTTCAGAAGATCCGATTAAAGCATTCAAGGGCAGCACAAGGATCGCCTCAATTCTTAGGGAATTTTGCTCTCTCTTGCCTAAGGGCAAAAGGGGTCACGCCTGCGAGATCGTGGATGAGATTGAATCTGAACAGGATCTTCCCAGCAGGCTCTCCAAGATCGAGCTGGCTCTGACCTATCTCCAGCCAAATATCTCTCTGGAAGCCTATGAATTAGCCACGGCTCAAAAACTTGATCTGATAGATAAAAAGCTGGATACAGTAATTCACGATCTAGCTAAGATAAAGATTGGAACGGGAAATATATTCGCAAATCTCTGTGCGGTGAGATCCGGACTGGCCGCAATTGCGGAGAGTGGAAAGAAGGCTGAAAATCCTGAGAACGCATCCGGGCACCAATACACACCAGATGCAAATCAAATAAAAATGGGAGACCTCATCGATGCCAAAGTCCTGGAACTGGAAGAAATCCTAAAGACAAAAGCAACGAAAGAAGACAACCAAGCCATCCTAAATAAGCTCGAAAGCCTGAAGCCATCAGTTGGATGGGAATGGCTGGGAAGATTGGCCGATCTGATCGCAGTTTTCGATGCTTCTATAAAAGTCCTTCAATTTCTAGCCTAACCAAATCCTCCTACCACACCTTCAGATCTATCCCCTCGATCCGGACCCTCTCCCCCTCCGAGTGCACAACCACCCCGGAGTGCACCTTCTGCATCATGCAGTGCTCCGGCAGGAACCGCACTGTCTCCCCCACCTCTGGCCTCCTTCCCCGGCTCACCAGCCCCTCGAAGGCAGTCACTAGGCAGATGCCGATATCTTCAGGCGCTGGCAGGCCCTCCAGCAAGTGAACCGGCCCCACCAGATGGACTGTGACTATTCCCTTATCCGACTTGAGAACTCTGGCAAATGGGTGATGGGGCAGCCCAGGGGCCGGTAGCGGAATATGTCACCCTCTTTAAGCTCTGCCGCCGGATTGAAGGGATGCAGGTCCTCCCGGCAGGAGGCCCCACCCTTCCGGGGAGAGCTTTAGACCACAATCAGAACCAGATTATTATTAATCCTCTCGAAAGCTTTTATAAGCTTCCGATATCATAACTAAAGGTCATGAATTTCAAAGTTGTCCTTCAGGAAGCGGAAGAGGGCGGCTACATTGTGAGCTGCCCGGCACTCCCAGGATGCCACTCCCAGGGAGACAGCATGGATGAAGCCCTGGAGAACATCAAAGAGGCCATAGCTGGCTGCCTGGAGTCTCTGGCGGAAGAGCGGACCAGGCTGCTGGGTGCTTCGGAACGGATCGTGGAAGTAACTGTTTAATCCTGGTTCCCAGAACCAGGCGATAGTCTTGCCACCTTTTATATCCATCCCACATTCCGCACTTTTGACTCGCGGTTCTTAATTTTCCGCCGTTAAATATCCAAAATATTTTTAAATAAATAGCTACTACCTATTTTCCGAAGGGAAGTAGCATGGATTTGGATGTTCAGTCATA
>JAGOLL010000114.1 GCA_017994055.1 Methanothrix sp. | reverse complement strand
ACAAGATCATAAGCCTGTCTTTCCAGGGCTTGAAGGACTTCCAATCCATCGGCCACCACATCAGCCTTGTAGCCCAGTTTTTTAAGCATGAGAAGAGCAACTTTTTGGTTGACCAAGTTGTCCTCTGCCAGTAGGATATGCAGATCTCTATTTATCCCGGCTTTGATCTTGGACTCGATATCTGCTCTTAATGCATTTATTGGGACGGAAGTGGCACTATGCGACAATAACTTAAAGTGAAAGGTACTTCCATGGCCTTGAGTACTCTCAGCCCAGATTTTTCCTCCCATCATCTCGACCAGATGTTTGCTTATGGCAAGACCCAGACCGGTGCCGCCATACTTCCGGGAGATTGAGGAATTGGCCTGGACAAAAGGCTCGAATAACTTATCTATTGCGGCTCTGGATATGCCTATTCCTGTATCCCTCACCGAAAAGTGAAGCTCATAAGCATCATCTGCAATCTCAGCAGCTCTGACTGAGACTTCTACTTCGCCTTTGTCTGTGAATTTGACCGCATTTGAAAGAAGATTAACCAGAACCTGGCGTATCCTCGATGCGTCCCCAATCACATATTCTGGTATACAGCCTTCCGATCTGCAGGAAAGATCCAATCCCTTGGCGCTGGCAAAGGATTCAACTAGATCTACAGCCTCCCCAATCGTGGTCATCAAGCTAAAGGGGTGGGTTTCCAACTCTATTTTTCCTCGGTCTATTCTGGATAGATCCAGGATATCGTTTATAATATACAAGAGATACTGACCGCTATTTCTTATGGTTTCTACACACTCTTTTTGTTCAGGATCCAGATCAGTCTGCTCCAGGATGCTGGTCATCCCGATGACGGCATTCATAGGCGTCCTTATCTCATGGCTCATGTTGGCCAGAAAGTCTGCCTTAGCCTTGGATGCCGCCTCAGCTGCGTCTTTCGCCCTCATCAATTCTTCATTGGTCTTTAGAAGGTCCGCAGTCCTTTCTCGGACTCTAATCTCCAATTCATCCCTGGCCCTGCAAAGCTCTTCCTCAACTGATCTTATCTTGGTCACGTCTATGCCAGTGACGACCGCGCCACGCACTTGGCCGTTAGAGTCAAAGAGAGGGATGACATTCTCGATAAGCTGGACGGTTCGTCCATTAGGGAAGACCAACTTAAGTTCTTCACCAATAACGGGACTGCCTGTGGTAGTGGCAATGTAGGCAGGCAGCTCCCTGGGCTTCAGCTCGATGCCATTGCGGAAGACTTTGTAGGGAACATCTACATCACCAGACAATTCATCGTCAGTGATTCTAGAGATATTGCTGCCACGTGGGACCTGAAGGATTTGATCGGCATAAATATTGCCCAGGACTCTTCTGCATTGAGAGTCGTGAGATATCCAGATGGGTGTAGGCGCAGTATCCAGTATAGCCTCAAGTTCATTAACCCGATAGCTCAGCTCCTTATTTTCCTGGCAAATCTCTTCCCCTGCCGCAGAAAGCTCCACTAGGCTCGTCTCAAGCTTATTGAGGGCAGAGGAGATGTGCTCTTGTACTTTAGAAGGATCTCCTGAGATGCAGGCTTCAAGCTCATCTGTGCACTTATGAGTCTCGGTCAGTATCTTCAAGAGATCTTCACGGGTCGTCATTTCGCATCGTTCCTTACGCATTTTATCAAGATGTAGCTATGCAAATGGACTGCTCCGGCAGAGATTATGGGTATGGCGGATCAATCTTCCGGTGATGATGGGAAACGCGGTCATGAAGGGCACAGGGATTTCATTCCCTGTATTTCATATATCCAATTTCTGAATAAATCTGATGACCTTTCAGGTCAAGTATTCACCTTTTCTTATTCGGCCAATCAGGCCGATAGATTCTAGGCTCTCTAGACTCTGGAGTCTGCACTCTTTAATCTGGACTCTATCCGGTCAGAAGGTACCCTCCTGAACCTTCTAAATAGCTGCGATCCGCCAAGAAGAAGCTGCCTGTCCAACCGGTTGCATCTTCGGCTCTCTCCAGGATTGGGACGGACCACTCTCCAAAGCTTGATCTGCTGCATGGAGGCGAAGTGCTATCATGCTCCGCCTTTCACATCCTCGGCGCTCTTCTCCAGGAGCCCTCGTAAATTCCCCCTTGACATCCACATCCAGCCCGGCCAGGTCTCGCAGTTGCCTCCCCTCGATGAAGAGAAAAATAGTCGGGCAAATCCGGAGACGAGGGGAAACTCCCCCAAGGCTACCTTATCGAGGCCCTTATCCCCAATGATCGCATATCCAGAGAAATGGAAAAGAAAATTTAAGAATACCCTGGATGCAGATCCCCTTCCATGAGCAAGGAATCACTCTGCCGCCTTGAAGATGCAATCTCCGCCTGCCGCCTGTGCCCCCTCTGGCAGGGCAGAGTCTACACCGTCCCCGGCGCCGGCCCCGTCCCGGCCCGATTGATGCTGGTGGGCGAGGCCCCCGGTCGGGAGGAGGACCTATCCGGAAAGCCGTTTGTGGGGCGGGGCGGCAGGCTCCTGGATCGGGCTTTAGAGCAGGCCGGCCTGGATCGCTCGGAGATCTTCATCACCAGCGTGATCAAATGCAGGCCACCCGACAACCGCAAGCCCCTGAAAAAGGAGACCGCCTCCTGCTTGCCCTATTTAGAGGCCCAGATGGAGATCGTCCGGCCCAAAGTGGTCTGCCTGCTGGGAAACACCGCCGCTGCGGCGGTTTTGGGCCGGCAGGGAATCCAGGCCTTGCGTGGCCGCATCTGGGAGGAGCGCTTTGCCGTCACCTACCATCCCGCCGCGGTGCTGAGAAACAGAAATCTTATGGCCGATTTCGTCTCCGATCTCGAAAGATTGAATAGCCTGCAAGATAAATGACCCTATGTTGAAGCTGCCCGGTTAAGAAAGCAGCATCCATAGGAGTTTATCTATTGTTTGACCTGACCTATGATCTCTGGAGGGAGATAGTCGAGGATGTGGTCGTCTCTCACCAGCCCCTTTTCGAAGCCATGTACCAGGCGGCAGATGATATCGACCTCACAGCCGCCCTGATAGAGGAGCTGAAGAGAAAAGAGGAGTTGAACCTGCCAGGCGACTGGAACTTCAGGCTGTTGATCGACTTCATCAAGGACCAGATCGACGGCTTCATCATTTTTCTGGCTGCAGAGGAGCCGCAGCAGCTACTGGAGCAGGCTAAATCTGCTGCAGCAGAGGAGCGCGGCTTTTCCCTGGAGGAGATGCAGGCCTTTGAGCTGGAGCACGGCCTGAATATGCAGGAGGAGATATTGGTTGCTATGGAGGAGACCTACGGCATCCAGGCCGAGTTTGGGGATGACCGGCTCATCTACTATCTGGTTTTATTCGACAGCCAGGACATAGACGACAGCGAAAGCAGCGAGCTGGTCTGGCAGGAGAATATG
>JAGOLL010000058.1 GCA_017994055.1 Methanothrix sp. | reverse complement strand
GGGTTCCCGGATAGCCCGCTCCCACAGTCACACCGGCCTCAAAGGCCCCCCGGGCTATGGCCTCATTGCCGGACAATAGTCGTCTCAATGCTTTATTCTCCTGAAATATCCTGCTGAATGCTGGTTGTTGATTGCTGTTCGTTTATGCGCAATCATATACATCAGAGATTTCAGGAGGCGATGCGGATTTTGCTCTTATAATCCTTGTGGTGGATCTTACATTTATCTGTCGCATCATTCGCACTTTTCCCATCCACCTTGCTAGCCTGCCCGGCGTTAGGAAAGCACAGGATGGGCTGAGGATCATAATGACTCTAAATGCACGCCATAAAGGGGCTAAATATTATTATAAAAAATTTGTATTATCTATTAGAAGGATCATCTACCTTTTGCGAAGAGAATACCAGCCGTACAAGGTCCTTTGAGCAGTAGCTCCCGTACCTTGAAATCCTTCAAAGGACCCTGCTAGGGTCGGATAATTCGTAACGCCGTCTACAAAACGATATCCTGTGAATATCTGATATTTTGAAGGATCATTTTTATCAAATACTCTCATGAATGTGATCTTTTGTGAGACATCATCCCAGAATCCAACTATAGGATGTACAGGCTCATTTTTCATGTTTAAAGACCCATTCAAAACTCCCTTTCCATCAATGCTCTTTATCTCAAGAGATCCAATATATCCATTGGCAGATACCGTCCAAGATCCTATTTCAAGTCCACTTGTCATTTCTTTCACCATCTGCAAATAACATTTAGCTAAAATTCATGCTGTAATTGCAAATAACTCATCTTTGTAAATTCGCTTGATCACAGCATTAATCTTTCTATCTTAGCATTATGTTATCTAATTCTACAAAAGCCCTAATACTATTTAAATATTTTGCTTTATATAACACACATATCATATATTAAATTACCTAATAAATCTAAATAGTTATCTGCGAATTGTTTCGAATATTAATTAAAACTAAAGCTCTAAATCTATAAAATTTATGATTGTTTGATAAGTTAAAAAGTCGTATCTTCGGCATGAATGCAATCAAAAAAACTATTCAATTATTCGCTCTTCTTTCAATTTTTTAAAAATGTTAGTCTAAAATGATCTCTTTATTTTTTCCTAGATGTTTTTCTGCCTGGATGAAGTCTCTTGAATCCGAGCCTATTGAGAAAGGTGTCTAATGTCCGGAGCACTGTTGTGCTTATTATGCCACTATGAAAATTTATGTCTGATATATTGGCATAGTGATAGGGCTATACGCTCCACACAACTGGGCCACACAGTTAGATACGATCAATTTGTCTCTATCTAGGGGAAATGTTTTTAAATCATATTGTACTGCAAAGCGCATTGAAGTACAACTTAGTACATCACAAGAGGTATGATAATGGACATAGAAGATTTCTGCATTTGTGTGTCCGGGTTTGGCCCGGATCTGGGAGAGGAGGGAATATGATGCCTCTTCCCTATGCTGCCCTGCTGGTCTCCATCATAATTATGATCTCATTTACCATCTTTGTCTTGATGAGGAGATATCATGATCAATGAACTGCTGCTGGTGGCCTACGTGGCCCTCATCGTCCTCCTCTCCTTCAAGCTGCGTCAGGGCACATTCTCCGGATTCGTTATCTCCGACAGGAATATCGCCTATCCGGCAGTAATAGGAATCGCCTTCACCGCCGCCTACTTCAGTGCCGCCTCCTTCTTGGGAGGGGGAGGGTACGGCCTCGCTGCGGGCATGCCCTGGGTGGTCTTCTGCACCTTCCTTCACGTGGCCTTCGCCTGCATTGCCTGGCTGGTGGCAGGAAAGATCTGGGCCATGGCCAAGAAGTACGATGCCAAGACTGTGCCCCAGCTCCTGGAGAAGAGGTACAGCTCCCCCACGGGTAAGATGATTTTAGCAGCGATCATGCTCATCCTTTACACCGTCTATCTGGTGCCCATATTCAAGGGATGCGCAACCGTATTCCAGGGCTTGATAGGTGTCACCTATCTGCAGGGCCTGATCATTGCTGTGGCCATTGTGGCAGTTTATTATGCCATCGGGGGACTGCCGGCCATCATCTGGATAGGCTTCATCCAGGGTCTGCTCATGCTGGTCGGAGCAGTCCTGCTCTACAGCGGGCTATTTTCCGCTGGGGGTGGAATGGATATCTGGCAGAGGATACCGCCAGAGGTTCTCTCCATGCAGGGGCTTAACATTCCCTGGCAGAAGACACTCGGCCAGGCCTTTTCCATCAGCCTGGGGCTTATTGCCCTACCGGACCTCTTGATTATGATATTCTCAGCCAAGGACAGGAGAGTGGTGCGCTTTGCCGGCATCTGGGGGCCGATCTCCATTGCCATCTATGCCCTGTGCATATTCTCTCTGGGGATACTGGCCTATGGAGCCCTCAGCGCCGATCAGCTGGCGCCCTTCCTCAAGAACCCGGACGGACTGGTGCCCTTCCTGGCCAGTGCCCTTCTTCCTCCCGGATTTGATGGGCTGATCCTCCTGGCGGCCATATCTGCCGCCATGTCCACCATGAGCGCTATTGTGCTGGTCACCACCACCGCCCTCACCTCCGATATACTGCGCTATTTCCACCCGGAGATCTCGGACAGAAAGCTGCTGCTCCTTACCCGGCTGGTGGGAGTCAGCATCCTCTTGATTGCGGCAGCATCGGCGGTGGATGTACCCCAGCAGATTGTGCCATTGGTCTCGGTGAGCATGGGGGTCATAGCTTGCTGTGTATTCGTTCCCCTTATCTTCGGGCTGTATTGGGAGAGGGGCAACCAGAACGGCTTTGTGGCCAGCCTGATCGCCTCCTTTCTCTCTGTGGTGGCCTGGAACTTCTACGGCAATCCACTCATTCATCCCGTCTTCATCGGCCTTGTCTGCGGCACGGTTGCCTACTGGCTGGGAAGCTTGGCGATGGGACAGCCCAGAGGGAGCTTATTGTCTGACGAAAGCAAAAATGCTCATAAGAGTGGACGGTAGCTGATAGCGCCTCCTCTTTGCCAAATCCAACTTTTTTAATTAAATTTTTGCAGGAATTTTCCGGCTACCTTAACCAGCATTAAGCGATGTTTTTCCAGCAGCCTGACTTCGCTTTTTCGCCTGCTCCTGGATTAAATTAATATACCGAATCAGAAAGCCATATTCATATCCAAGATGGAGGGAAGACAATGGCTGAGATGAGAAATTTTGCATTGCGGGATGCGGAAGGAAACGAGATCGGAGTATTTACCGGAAAGTCGCCCAGACAGGCTGCGCTCAAGGCGGCCAACCGGGGCTATACAGACATCAAACTGCGGGAGCGGGGCACCAAGAAGGTGCATGTCTTCTCTGGAGAGAGGGTGCAGGTGGACAAACCCGCCGGAGCACCGGCCTGGATGCCGGATAAGATCTGGAAGCCGAAGGTGAAGAAGGTAGGGATAGAGAAGCTGGAATGAGCCAAGTCGCTTAAAAATCCTGGGGCTGGCTTGAAACCTGCCTAAAAATCTCATTTCTTTTCCAATGGGCCGTGGCAATATTGTTTTTTCCTTGATGAGGCTCTTATCTGGCTCATGGCTCTAATGGCTGCTTCGATCACAGGCCAATGAGAGCATATGAATAAGAGAAGACGGCCTCGGCCCGAGATTGGCCTCAGCCATTTTACAGTGAGAGATTTAATCTAATCTGCATTACAGCTATTGCAGACGCCCTTTTCTCCTCCTCTGAAGGCAATCCTCTTTTCCTGGGCTGCAGTCTTCTTCGCTCTGATCATTTCCTTTTCAGCCTCAACCAAAGTTTGGATTGCCGTCTTCTCAGGCATCATCCCCTCTTCAACGGCATTCATCTTCTCCCCAGATGCATCCGGCTTAAAGGCACAGATATTCTCAAAATACTGCCATCGGCTCCAGTTCCCGCAGCCTTCGGCATTGCAGGCCTGTACATGCCAGAAGTAGACTCCATCCAGCAGGTTTACGGAGAGAAACTCTGAGCAGAAGCCGCCAAGAGTCACCTTTTTAGCATCAAACCACTCATTTGCCACAAGGAATTCTCCAGCATCAATAGAATTGTTTGCAGCAAAGGAATTGTTATTGTAAACCTGCAGATTATATCTCGTAGCATTATAGGCTGCCGTCCAGTTAAATATCGGTCTTGGATCGGATATAAGACCCGCTGGAGATAGGGGACTGGAATTACCCGGCTGCATTTTGAATGGATTTGTTGAATCTATCTCCTGCATCACATTATCGGAAATCGGAAGACTGGGAGCCTCTGCCGCAGTCTGGTCAGCAAAAATACTTTTGCTGCAACTCCTGCAGCTCCCTGCACCAGCCTTGCCCGGATGGCTCTGGCCGGCGCAACAGCCTGCCAATAGCAGCATCAGAATTGCAGTCACTGCTGCAATTTTCAGCCTCTTTCCTGGAAAATCGTTCTTAAACATGAGATCACCTGGTTGAGTAATTTGTAGACAAAGAATATATATTTTTTCACTCAAAGACCTATGAAAATTGAGATGGAGCCTGTCAATGGCTGATACCATTCTCATGTATTTAATTTAAACATTATAATTTTTATATATTTAAATTGAGTGAGAGCTGAACCGAAGAAGCACTGGGGAAATAAATTAAAATATAGGGAGATCTGGAGGTGGCCCTTGTCTCTAGGGCACCAGCCGCCTTCGATCCCTGGGAAATATCACTGCATCGCGAATATTCTCCAGATTGAGCATGGTCATGACCAGCCGGGAGAGGCCCAGGCCCCAGCCGGCGTGGGGGGGCATGCCGTAGCGGAAGGCCTTGAGATAGAACTCGAAGCCGTCCGGGTCCAATCCCTTCTCCTTTATCCTTCCTACGAGCTGGTCATAGTCATGCACCCTCTGCGCTCCTGAGGCCAGCTCCATGCGCGGATGCATCAGATCGAATCCCCGGCAGACCTCGGGATGGTCCTCATAGGGTAGGGTGTAGTAAGGCTTGATGGATGAGGGCCAGTCGGTGAGGAAGTAGTGCTCGCCGATGCTCTGGCCTAAAAACCTCTCCGTCTCCGTGTCCAGGTCGTCGCCCCATTGCATCTTGGCCCCGGCCTTGTCCGCTGCCAGATCCAGAGCCTCGCTATAGGTGATTCTCCGGAAAGGCAGGCCTGGAACCTGGAGATCAAGGCCCAGGACCTCAAGCTGATAGCGGCAGTTCTCGGCTACATGCCTGTAGGCTCCTGCCACCGTCTGCTCCAGTATCTCCATCACTGCTTTATCATCGGCGAAGCTGACCTCCAGATCGATGGATATGGCCTCGTTGAGGTGGCGGCGGGTATCGTGCTCCTCGGCCCGAAAGATGGGGCCGATCTCAAAGACTCTATCCATCCCCGCCCCCATCAGCATCTGCTTGTAGAGCTGGGGGCTCTGATTGAGGAAGGCCTCCTTCTCGAAGTAACTGATGGGAAAGAGATCCGTTCCGCCCTCGGTAGCGGCAGCCACGATCTTGGGAGTGAAGACCTCGGTCACGGCATTTTCGCGGAAGAAGCCTCTCAGGCTATCCAGGACGGCGCTTTCTATCTCGAAGGCAGCCAGGACGCAGGGCCTTCGAATATCCATGAACCTGGCATCAAGGCGGGTGTCCAGCTCGCACTCCACCTTCTCCGTGGGATCGAGGGGAAGGGGCACCTGGGCGGGATTGAGCACCTGGACCTCGCTTGGAAGTATCTCAAATCCGCGAGGGGCCTTGGGCTCGGCCTTGACTGTGCCCTTCACCATCACCACGCTCTCCCGGCTGATGGAGCGGGCGCTTTTGAAGGCCTCCTTTCCGAGGAGCTTCTTGACCAGGGTTATCTGAGCCAGCCCTTTTCTGTCCCGCAGCACCAGGAAGGCGATGCCTCCCAGATCGCGCGTCTCATGGGCAAATCCGGCCAAAGTGACCTCTTTGCCATCCATCTCCGCATTAATATCTCCGGAATAATGAGTTCTGAGGATCAAGTCGTCTCACGGAAGCGACAATGAACTTCAGATATAAAAGACGACTGGACAGCCAAAATCATAGGGGAAGATAGAGACAAATAGATGAAGCACAATATTTTCCTAGAGATCTGCACAGGCTCACAGGTTCTCTTCGCCACCTTCTTCGAGTCTATCAGAATCAGAGTGGGGTGAAGGATTGAGATTATTGGAAAGGATGCCCACAGGGATTCCCGGTCTCGATAAAATGATCGAAGGAGGTCTCCCCAGGCCATCGCTCATACTGCTGGCTGGCGAAGCCGGTGCGGGCAAGACCACATTCTGCACCCAGTTTCTCTGCAAAGGCGCTGAACTCGGCCAGCACAGTCTTTATCTGAGAGCTTTTGGCGGTCCGCCAGACCTGCTGATCAACTACGCATCCTGTTTCGAATTTGTTAAGAGCACTTACTTCGGCCAGGAGATCTGCTATATGGAGCTCGAGGAGATGATGGAGAGAGCTTGCCAGTGGCAGGACTTCCTGGAACTTCTGAAAAACAGGATCGAGTCCATCCAGCCGGCTCGAATGGTTATGGAAGACCTCTCTCTATTAGAGGATATTCTTAAAGACGAATACTGGCGTTTTCTTCTCAAGCTCTCTCATCTGATAAAGGATAACGCTATAGTTGCCCTGCTGGCAGAGGATGCTCTGCCGGGCGCTGCATATCTAACTCACATCGCTCAGGTGGCGGACGGAATAATACTGCTCCAGAACGAAGAGATGAAATTCACCCGGAGAAGATCCCTGGAGGTGATTAAGATGAGCGGAACATCTCATAATATAGGAAAGCATGCAGTAGATATATCTGCCAAGGGATTAATGGTCTATCCGGGTCTTTAGCCATGACACACTCCTTGCGGGATCTCCTGGGCCAGAGTGAATTCTGGATCTTTATATTTGTCGCAGGCTGGGTGCTGCTGAACTGGCCGCTGATCAAACTGGCGGAAGGACTGACCTGGTGGGGCGTGCCGGCCATACTGATCTACATCGCATCGATATGGCTTCTGCTCACCCTGGCCATGTATCTATTCGAGAGAGGGGTGGAGGAGTGATCGGACCACATCTGGCTTTAGCTTTCATGCTCATTTATCTGCTGCTTCTCTTTGCCATCGCCCGCTTCGCCGACCGGCAGAAGCTTCTGGGAAGGAGCATTGTGGCCAATCCCTACGTCTACGCCCTCTCCCTCTGTGTCTATGTATCCACCTGGACCTTTTACGGCTCCATCGGCAGGGCGGCATCAGATGGCCTGGAGTTTCTGCCCATATACCTGGGACCGGTACTGGCCATGACTGTAGGTTGGATAGTGATCAGAAAGATGATCCGGGTATCCAAAGAGCACCGTCTGACCTCCATAAGCGATTTCATCAGCTTTCGCTACGGACGCAGCTACACTATAGGCGCAGTGGTGGCAGCATTCAGCCTGATTATGGTCACACCCTATGTGGCATTGCAGTTGATAGCCATATCTACCTCTCTGGAGATCCTGAGCGGAGAAGAGATCGTCCTATTGGGGGTCAATTTGGAGAGCAAACTGCTGGTGGCAGTCCTGCTGGGGGCCTTTGCAGTGATATTCGGAGCCCGCCACCTAGATCCCATGGAGCGACATGAGGGATTGATCGCTGTGGTGGCCTTTGAGTCTCTGGTCAAGATCCTAGCCTTTCTGCTGGTGGGCTTCTATGTTGCCTACGGCGTCTTTGGAGGATACGAAAATATCACCCACCGGATTGTGGACCTAGCTGATCTAGATCCGGCTTATTCCACGCTCATCGATCTGGAGCCGACAATGTGGTTCACCCTGACCTTGGTCTCCTTCTTTGCCATATTATTCCTGCCCCGACAGTTCCATGTCATGGTGGTGGAAAACTCCTCCGAGAGGCATCTTCGCAAGGCCATGTGGCTGTTTCCACTGTATCTCCTGCTGATAAACATCTTTGTTCCCGCCATAGCCTGGGGCGGTCTGCTTCTGGATGTAAAGGGGCTCAAGGATGCATACATATTGAATATACCATACTCTCTAGGGGCAGAGTGGCTATCTGTATTGGTATTCATCGGAGGAGTATCCGCAGCCACGGCAATGATACTGGTGGAATCGGTAGCTGTTGGAACAATGCTGCTCAACGATCTGGAGATGCCTTATCTTTTAAGCCATATCAATAAAGAGAAGAATCTAGCCCGGATCATCCTCAATACCAGGAGGCTGAATATCCTTCTGGTGGTATTGCTCGGATACCTATTCTCTCTCGCCCTGGCCTACCAGACATTGGCGGATATAGGTGTGGTCTCCTTTCTGGCCGCAAGCCAGCTGGCTCCTGCTGCCCTGGGTGGCCTGTACTGGAAGAGAGGAAGCCGGCAAGGGGCGATGGCCGGACTGCTCTTCGGCTTTCTGCTCTGGGCTTATACCGCTCTTCTGCCCACCCTGGCCAAGGCATATCCGTGGCTCGGCGATATAGTCCGGGAGGGTCCTTGGGGCATGAGCCTCCTCATCCCAACCAATCTACTAGGCCTGGACCTGGATATCTGGACCAATTCCGCCTTCTGGACCCTTCTAATCAACTGCAGCCTTTACGTCCTGGTCTCCCTCTCCAGCAGGATCGACCCGGATGAGGAGAGGTCGGCCAGCAGCTTTGTTGATGCTTTTGCAGAAAAGAAGGATGGAATGGACGAAGTGGAGGCAGAAAAGGGTCCGGCTCAGGGAACCGTGGACGACCTGCAGTCTGTCCTGGCTCATTACCTGGGAGAGACAGAGGCTCGAGAGCAGGTAGACCAGTATCTGGAGATTATGGGGGCAGGAAGGGATACAATTACTCCCGGCCAGCTTCGACTGCTCTGGCAGCAGTTCGAGAAGACTCTCACCGGGCTGATGGGTTCGTCTGCAACCAAGATGATAGTGGACGACCAGATTACTGTCAAGCCGGTGATGGAGGCGGCCAAAGAGACCATGCCCACCTATGATCTGGTGCGGGGCAAGATCTATGTTGCGCCGGATATGGCTTATGAGGTTTTCACAGACCAGATCACTCATGGTGTAGAGGGACTTTGCATCACCCATACCTCTCCCGATGAGGTGAGACGGCGCTGGGGCTTTAAGGAGACGCCCATCATCAAGCTCTCCGAGGAGAGGGGAAGCGACAGATACATCTCGCCGCGAAATCTGCCGCTGCTCTATATGACCATAAAGTCATTTGTTGATTCCAGCAAGAGAAGCATCGTTCTCATAGACAGCATCGAGCAGATCATCGATGAGAATGAGGCCAGGGCTTCTCCCAGGGAGGTTCTTGACTTCGTCTATCAGATGGAGCTCTTGGGGCACAGAACTCATCTGATACTCTCTGAGCGGCAGGAGTTCGTATGGAATGAGATGACTGCGACCATAAATGAGGTCAAGGAGCTGATATTCATCCTGGGACCTCTTTCGAGCTATCTGTTCCGGGTATTCTCAGAGGCCATGCTCTCTCAGCTCGAGGAGGAGACGAGAAGAGATGCGGTGGCAGAGGCCAATGAGGCCATAGCCTCGGGGGGATTCTTTGAGGCTGAGAAAAAGCCGCTCTTTGACGATGAAACTGCATCATGCGAGCCCGAGATGAAGCAGGCGGTTGGGCCAGGCCTGTCACTCGACCTTCCAAGGGATCTAAAGCTGACCCGGCGCAGCTTCTTCACTGCTATTCGAAAGCTGGCCAGGATCATCAAAGGGCATCAGCCGTCCTTCGACCTGATAGCCAGTCTGTCAGAGCTGATGAAAAGCTATGGTCGAAGCCCTTACGAGATCGCGCTTATACCCGGTACGACCTACATCGTCACTGAGGAGAAGCCGCACCGGAGCCTGGAGCTTTATAGCGAGCTGGTCAGGCACGGCATGGACGGACTGTGCCTGAGCCGCTATAATCCCCGAACCCTGGCTGAGAGATTCAATGTGCCCCTTGACAGCGTAATATGGCTGACCCAGAAGAGCGAGCCTGGATATAGGACAGTTGACCCGAGCAACTTCCCCCGCCTCTCCAGCCTCATCTCCGATTTCCTGGATAAAGCCAATTACCCTCTGATATTGCTGGAGGGGATGGGTTATCTCATCACTCAGAGCAACTACGAGACGGTGCTGCGCTTTGTTCAATCCCAGAGAGATGAGATTGCCTTAAAGAGCGCCATTATGCTGGTTCATATCGATCCGCTCTCCCTGGACACCAAGGAGCTGCACCGGTTGGGAAGCGAAATGGAGCCGTTTCAGGCCTGATCTCCCAAAATGCTTTTAATATCAGACACCGGTATCCTATACCATGATCGAAGTGGGGTTTCTGCTTTTGCTGGCAATGGCGATCTTTGCTGGATTTCTGATACTGAGGTCGATCAAGAACTTTGCCATCAATGCGGTTATGGGACTGATCATGCTCTTTCTGGCCAATGCAGTGTTCGGTCTCGGCATAGGCTACGGCTGGCTGACAATATTAATATGCGGCATTGGAGGGGTCCTGGGTGCAGTTCTGGTGATCATATTGCACCTCATGGGACTTGGATTCTGAGTGGATGGAGCAGAATAGGTGATACTCCCCTGCCGACCTCGAGCTATGTTAGGTGCAAGACAATGTGAGCCGCTCCCAAACATTGAAACTGGTAGGTCCAAGGCGGCACAAAGGCAAAGGAGGGTAGATGGCATAGAAAAGCCGCCCCGGGCCACAAGCCGGGTGCAAAACCGATAATACTTTATAAGTGTGTCGGTTGAATGCCGGCTAACTGGCAGAGGCCTTGCTCTCAAGGGATACCGATAAGCCTAATTACTTTTCTGATCGTCCATCTTTCATGAAACGCATCGGCATCGCCGACACCACATTTGCCCGGATAGACATGGCCCGCGCTGCTATCTCTGTCATCAAGAAGGAGTCCTCTGCCGAGGTCGTGCGTTACACCGTTCCCGGCATAAAGGATCTGCCCGTGGCGGCTAAAAAGCTGCTGGGGGAGGAGAGATGCGACATAGTCATGGCCCTGGGCATGCCCGGAGCAGCGGACAAGGATAAGATGTGCGCCCATGAGGCTTCCACCGGCCTTATCGCTGCCCAGCTCCTGACCAACCGCCATATCATAGAGGTCTTCGTCCACGAGGATGAGGCTCCCGACGAGCCCACCCTGGCTCATCTGGCCCGCAGGAGGGCAGAGGAGCATGCCCTGAATGCAGTGCGCCTGATATATCATCCGGAGACGCTTGTCAGGCTGGCAGGCACCGGCCAGAGGCAGGGTTACGAGGATGCCGGCCCCATCGAGGGCAGCTTGGGCGGATATTCTGGCCATTGATTCGGACTGAAGAGGGAACTGAAAGCAGCAGCTATTCACAGCTATTCATAATGGGCAAAAAGAGGGTGAAAAGAGAGGCATCCCTTTAAGCCGGGATGCCTTCCTCCAAGGAAGGGGTCAGACCTTCAGACTGATCTAAAATCTGGTCGGCAGCAGGGAAAGGGATATCTGCTTGGATTGGCAAAGGCCCTGCTGCAGACTTATTCTCACCTTCTGTTCCGGCGCTCTCCTCGTCAGTTAGGGGGATGGGAGAAGCCTCACCAGCAGCCATGAGGTCTGCGAGGATGGAGGCGGCGCTCTCCGCCTCGGCCGGGAGACTTATATCCAGCTCCTCATTGTGGCCCTGGAAGGTCATGGAGAGATCTGATCTGATGATCATCTCCACTGCATCATCTTCCTGCTCCGCCGACAGACCTAACGAGCGGGGATTGATGACGAATACCTGCCGCACCTCCGCCTTCTTGAGGTTATGGCTCTCTTTGTCTATCCAGTAGGTGGCAGTGAGGTTGGAATTAGAGTATATTTCGCTGTAGTTGATATCCAGTTGGGGCAGGAGCGATGCAGCCTCTGCCGAGAGCTGCTCGGCCATAGATCCCATGTCCATCTCCGCCAGGACCTTATAGCATTCCCGATCCTCCAGCATCTCCGAGCCCAGAAGGCTCAAACGGGACTGATTAAGGATCATTAGCTGCTGGTCCATTGTGGTCTGGCTGGACCAGGCCTGGTCCATGGTGGGCATCTTCAGGAAGGTCCAGTTGCCATCCAGCTTCATATATATGGTGTCATTTATCAGAAACTCCTCCAGGGCCATGATGCTGGTGTTTGAAGCATTGCTCCGGTCATAGGTCAGGCCCACCAGGGAGAGCCTCAGGGCCTTCTCGGTCATATTGGCAGCGCCGAAGCCCAAGGAACGGGTGACCAGCCTCTGGGAGTCGCCGGAGTCCAGGTTCACCAGATCGATATTCTGCTCCATGTCCATCAAGAAGCGGTAGGACTGCAGATCTACGGAGGACCGGCTCACCAGGGACTTGAGAGTGGAAGCCATCAGCTCATCCGGGAGGATGCTGTCATTCTGGCCTGCTGCCGGCAGGCATAACAGCACAACCAGGGAGAATATAATTAATGATCTCATGGAAAAAGATAGGCGGGGCAAGCGTATATCCTTTTGCCTCGCCCAGATCCCATAAAATATGGAAAGCTCCTCTTTTCCATCTCAAATCGTCCTTGTCAGAGAGCTGAGGAAGATGACGAAGAATATCCAGCCCAATAGTCGCAGCAAAACCACCACATATCGAGCCAGGCCCACGGGCACGAACTCTGATGGAGTGGCGGAGATGATGTTGCTGGCCCCGGAGGTGAAGTAGGTGGTGGAGAGGAGAAGCGACTCCCAGATGGAGACCTTTCCAGCTGCCTTTTCCATTACGATGCGATTAACGGAACTTTCTGTCAGCTGGGAGAACTGCTTGGATCTGACGATGCTATTGGTCAGGAAGAAGAAAAGGCCTCCAATAAGAATAAAGGTCATGGACCAGCCCAAGGGCCATAACGGGCGCAGTCCGTAGCCGTATGTGGCATAGGCAAGGAAGTCAAAGAGCCAGCGGCCGAAATCTTGCTTGGTCCAAAGATCTGCTCTGTGCTCGCAGCGATAGGAGAACTCGCACTCGCTCGCGTCATCTAAGTAGCCCCTCATATCGAGATTCTTTCTCAAGAGAACATATGCTGAGTCATCATAGGCCAGATCTTGAATGGAAGACCAGCGGAGGTCGAGCTTTTCTACATCAGTTCCTTTCAGGGAGAGGTTTTCTATCCTCACATTGTCGAAGGTGGCATCTTCTTTGAAACGGATGTCATTGAAAAGAGCATTCTGGATGGAGGAGTTTCTGAAATAAGATTCCTGATGGAAATTGGCGCTTTCAAAGTTGGCCGTCTGGCTGAATTGAGTTTGATCAAAGTTGGCATCCTGAAAGAAATCCGCGCTCTCAAAGACAGCTGCTTGATCGAACCGGGCTTTTTGGAAATCTGCCGCCTGCTGGAATTTTGCAAGCTTGAAGTTCGCATTCTGGGCGAACTCTGCAGATTCGAAACTGGCGCTCTGGCCAAATTTCGCGCTCCTAAATTCAGCCTCTTTCAAGAAACGGGCTTTCTTGAAGTAGGCGGTCTGGTTGAATTGAGCGCTGACAAATCTTGCCTTCTGATTGAATTCGGATTGTCTGAAGTAGGCGGTTTGGCCGAACTGGGCGGAGGAAAAAATGGCAAGAGCATTGAACCGGGAGGTGCTGAAGTCTGCGTCATCCTCAAACCTGGCGTTATTGAAGTTGGGTGTGTCATTGAACCATAAATCATTCAAGGATACCCGAGACATGAATCTGGTTCCATGAAAGTCGACTGGTTTTTTGAGAATTAGTTTATTGAGATAGACCTGGTTTAAGATCACCGAATTGGAAATTCTTAAAGGCGAATCGATCTCGGCCCTTCCTGCCGAATACTGGATATTCTCCTTCCCTGCTTTTCTCTCCCTATTATCCAGCCGGCTCAGATTCAGATCGCCCTTGACTATGACGTTTTCGTATGCCACCGGCTGCCTCTGCTCGATCTTCTCTATGATCTCCTTCGCCTCAATGATGCGAGACGGCTCTGCCAGAGCAGACTGAGCTAAGAATAAAAATATGACTATAAATAAAGCCAAAATATGCCCTCTTCCAGACAACATGGATACCTCCTGCTTTGGCAGCTTTAACGACTTAGATTATATTTAAACTGTCCTGGTCAGGGAGCTGAGGAACAGGACGAAGAATATCCAGCCCAGGAGCCGCAGAATCACCACCACATATCGCCCTCGGCCTATGGGCACGAACTCGGTGGGGGTGGCGGAGATGATGCTGCTCGCCCCTGAGGTGAAGTAGGTGGCGCTGAGGAGGAGGGCCTCGTAGATGGAGACCTTGCCCTCCGGCTTCTCCTCTTTCCTGCGAAGAGCGAGCGGCTTCTTTCCTGAATGAGACTCCTTCGATCTGGCGACGCTTCCGGTCAAAAAGAAGAAGAGACCGCCCAGGAAGATAGAGACACACGACCAGAACAGAGGCCAGGTCGGACGCAGGCCATAGCCGTAGCTGCGCCAAGCCAGGAGATCGAAAAGCCAGCCATCGAACTTGTGCTGGCGGAATAGCTCCTGCCTATGTTTGCAGCGATAGGAATACTGGCACTCCCTGGCGTCGTCTGTGAAGCCGAGCTTGTTGAAGTTTTGTATCAGGAGGTGGTAGGCGGTGTCGTCGTAGGCCAGGTCGTGGATGGAGGACCAGCGGATGTTGAGGGTGTCGTACTTGGTGCGGTTGAGGGAGAGGGTGCCTTTGATCTGAGCACCCTGGAAGAACGCTTCTTTGGAGAACTGGCTATTGTCGAAGGAGACATAGAGGAAGCTGGCATCCTCTAAGTATGTATCTTGTTTGAACTTCGCTCCCCAGAATAAAGCTGTCTGGTTGAACTGCGTTGACCGAAAATTTGCGATCTGGTTGAACTGCGTTGATCGGAAATATGCGATCTGGTTGAACTGCACTTCTGAGAAGTGGGCGATCTGGTTGAATTGCACTTCTGAGAAGTCGGTCTGATTGAACTGCGCTCCCCAGAAGTCGGCGTCTTGGTTGAACTGAGCATACCGGAAATAGACACCTCGGCTAAACTGCGCTTCTAAGAAATAGGCTGTCTGATTGAACTGCGCTGCCGCGAAGTTAGCGGTCTGGTTGAACTGGGCATTTCGGAAACCTGCGGTCTGGTTGAACTGCGCTTCTGAGAAATAGGCTGTTTGATTGAACTGCGCTTCCGAGAAGTCAACCTCCTGGTTAAACTGCGTTCTCGAAAAGTCGGCCTCCTGGTTGAATTGCGCTCCAGTGAAGGCGGTATTGTATGTGATGTAGTTCGTGACTTTGGTCTGAGTTCCATGCAAGATGGACTCCCAGGAGAAATAGTAAAATTCTTTATTGAACTGCGCTCCTGAGAAGTCGGCAGTCTGATTGAACCGCGCTCCCGAGAAATCAGCTATCTGGTTGAACTGCACATTCTGGAAGGTGGCGGTCTGGTTGAACTCCGCTTCCCTAAAGTCGGCAGTTTCGTTGAACTTTGAACTCGATAGATAAACAACCCCTTCAAATCTGGTGCCAGAAAAATCTATAGTGTTCTGAAAAGCAGTCTCTTTTAGATTTATGGAACCCTTTATGATCGAGTTGTCGATAATAATAGGAGAGACGACAAAAATCACCTCATAATCAGTTGCTCCCCAAAATTTTTCATTGCTTACCAGCTTCACGGTTGCCCTAGGAAGGTCCAGCCCACTCAGATCAAGATCCCCCTCTACAATGACATTGTCATAATCGACCGGTTGGCCCAATTCGATCTTTTTCAGGATCTCCCCAGCATCAATAATGCGAGATGGCTCTGCCAGAGCAGCTTGCCCCGAGAATAATATCACGATTATACATAAAGCTAAAATATGCCGCTGGCCAGACACAACTCGCTGCTGGAAGATCATAGATTATATTTCTTCCTATATTCCTTCCGGGAGTCTTGGAAAAATGGAGAAAGTGCCTACTCAATCTTCTTGAACATGCTTCCCTTGACCCCGCAGACCGGGCACCTCTCCGGAGCCTCTCGCTCCACGGTCATGCCGCAGACGGGGCAGACATAGTAGGGATAGATCTCCTTCTTCTCCTCAAGCCCCTCCAGAACGCCATGATATAGCCGGGCATGATCCTCCTCCACGGCATTGGCGTAATTGAAGCTCCTCTCTGCCTCCTTGGCCCCCTCTGCCTTGGCTGCGGCGATCATCTCCGGGTACATCTCCTTGAACTCGTGGGTCTCCCCGGCTATGGCCTCCCGCAGGTTTTCCTTGGTGCTCTTGA